>NZ_MSQD01000017.1 GCF_002102475.1 Thermoanaerobacterium sp. PSU-2
GTTAGTTAGTATTTTTAAATTTCAATTCCACTATGGTTAGATTAAATCTATATAGATTTAATTTATATAGCGATAACGATGTATTATTTCAATTCCACTATGGTTAGATTAAATCTTTTATGGCAAACATAGATAGAATTTTGATAACAGAATTTCAATTCCACTATGGTTAGATTAAATCAAAAGAAATTTTTGAAGGTAGAGTAAAGGGAGATCTTAATTTCAATTCCACTATGGTTAGATTAAATCTGTCAACTTTATCTTTGTAATCCTTAAAAACGTCTATATTTCAATTCCACTATGGTTAGATTAAATCTGAGTGGCAGAAGACAAAAATTGTACAAAAACAATATCATTTCAATTCCACTATGGTTAGATTAAATCAAACAAATAAGTTTTATCTACTACAAGCTTGTTATCATTTCAATTCCACTATGGTTAGATTAAATCAAAAGTTTTGATGAAATATTGGATGATATTTCTTCAGTTTCAATTCCACTATGGTTAGATTAAATCTTGAGCAATTGTTTGAGATAAAATCTCATCATTGCTGTTTCAATTCCACTATGGTTAGATTAAATCTTTAGGCGACATAGAATATGCGTACATAATTCCAATGTTTCAATTCCACTATGGTTAGATTAAATCATTTTCAATGAGATGGGCGACTTATTCGCAGACAACGGTTTCAATTCCACTATGGTTAGATTAAATCTTGCTATCAATCTTGCTCGTCTTGCGTAATTTGCGTCAGTTTCAATTCCACTATGGTTAGATTAAATCGCAAAGGTACAACAGATCCGCAAACAGAAACTTTCAAGTTTCAATTCCACTATGGTTAGATTAAATCTTAGTCAATCCCGAAAGTGTTTGCTCCACATTCACACGTTTCAATTCCACTATGGTTAGATTAAATCCGTCCCCTGGATCTATGCGTTTTTTGGGTCTGCCTCGTTTCAATTCCACTATGGTTAGATTAAATCCGTCCCCTGGATCTATGCGTTTTTTGGGTCTGCCTCGTTTCAATTCCACTATGGTTAGATTAAATCCGATATTCGCTGATATAGGTAGAACAGCTTTAAGCGTTTCAATTCCACTATGGTTAGATTAAATCTTATGTTTCTGCAATTGCGTCTCAACAATCTAAGAATTTGTTTCAATTCCACTATGGTTAGATTAAATCCTTGTGGTACAAGCAATCCGCCATCCGCAGGAACGCCGTTTCAATTCCACTATGGTTAGATTAAATCTTTTCAATTTTTGTTATTGTGCTTCTATCTACACCAGTTTCAATTCCACTATGGTTAGATTAAATCTTCTACAATAACCTCGAGATCCATTTATATCACCTTGTTTCAATTCCACTATGGTTAGATTAAATCTGCATATACCATTTGAATGAGCTGTGTGCTGTACTCGTTTCAATTCCACTATGGTTAGATTAAATCGTAAATTGGAAGGCAACAGGCACATTTGCAAGTATACGTTTCAATTCCACTATGGTTAGATTAAATCTTTGCAACTATGTATTTGGAAGAAGGTTATGCAGAGTTTCAATTCCACTATGGTTAGATTAAATCAGGTATTTACATAAAAACTAATAAAGGCATCTTCCTCGTTTCAATTCCACTATGGTTAGATTAAATCGTTAACCGATAAATTACCTCTAAAAAATTAACACCGTTTCAATTCCACTATGGTTAGATTAAATCTTGTGCAACGGCTCTGACTTGGTAAGCTTGTTCAAGTTTCAATTCCACTATGGTTAGATTAAATCTTCCGGGTTTCTTAATTTCTGCACAATTATTTCAGGTTTCAATTCCACTATGGTTAGATTAAATCCGTCCCCTGGATCTATGCGTTTTTTGGGTCTGCCTCGTTTCAATTCCACTATGGTTAGATTAAATCGCACCAGACGAAGGACCGCTTGCCGACTACGAATCAGTTTCAATTCCACTATGGTTAGATTAAATCTGTCTTCCTTAATTTCTTCATATATACGTCTTGCCTTGTTTCAATTCCACTATGGTTAGATTAAATCCTCTTTGCAACAAATGAAATTAGTCACAGAGATCGTGTTTCAATTCCAGTATGGTTAGATTAAATCGAAGAATAATTCAACAGTAGACGTAGCTGTCACAATTGTTTCAATTCCACTATGGTTAGATTAAATCAGCAGGTCAGATTTAACAAAGTCAAGCAGAACTGCATGTTTCAATTCCACTATGGTTAGATTAAATCCAGCTTTAGAAATTGTATCTCTGTATTTATCCAACGTTTCAATTCCACTATGGTTAGATTAAATCAGATTTGTAGCAGAAATTGAAGCGATTAGAAAACTTAGTTTCAATTCCACTATGGTTAGATTAAATCCTGACACTACAATTTGCTCTCAAATCGCCTGTGTCTATGTTTCAATTCCACTATGGTTAGATTAAATCTGCTACCATTCCAGCATAAGTATCTAACCGCCATTTAGTTTCAATTCCACTATGGTTAGATTAAATCTAGAACCTCGCAAATTCGAGCTGAAATGTGCTCTTATGTTTCAATTCCACTATGGTTAGATTAAATCAATAGACGTTACGCCAGAATTGGACAAGGTTATTGAGTTTCAATTCCACTATGGTTAGATTAAATCTTGTTTCTGCATTAACGAGATTAAATTCATTACCCCGTTTCAATTCCACTATGGTTAGATTAAATCGGTGATAGACGGAGAAAAAATGACTGTGACAATTGAGTTTCAATTCCACTATGGTTAGATTAAATCGATACGATACCTGTTCAAAATGCGTTGAAAAATTCGTTTCAATTCCACTATGGTTAGATTAAATCTCCACTGCAACGGTAACGGTAGTTGGCGATGGACCAGTTTCAATTCCACTATGGTTAGATTAAATCAAAAATCTTTTATCGCCCCAATATGCTTCTGCTTTGCGTTTCAATTCCACTATGGTTAGATTAAATCTAACAGGCGCTAAATTTGAAAATGCATTAATAATACAGTTTCAATTCCACTATGGTTAGATTAAATCCTGATATCTTTTGTATGCTGCATCTGCTGTTGTCGCTGTTTCAATTCCACTATGGTTAGATTAAATCCTAATTTTCCTATTCATTTTTCTAAAAGAGAAAAAAGTTTCAATTCCACTATGGTTAGATTAAATCATTTTTTATAGCAGACTACAAAAAGGATTTTATTTCGTTTCAATTCCACTATGGTTAGATTAAATCCGTCGAGAAGTCCCCCTGCTAAACTGTTGCGAGTGGGTTTCAATTCCACTATGGTTAGATTAAATCATACTTTTCTATGTCTATGCCTTTCTTCTTAAGCAAGTTTCAATTCCACTATGGTTAGATTAAATCTAATGTGTGTCCTAACAATGCCGCCTGTACTTCCAAGTTTCAATTCCACTATGGTTAGATTAAATCCCAGGAAAATTGCATGAAAATACTTTTCTGTTTAAATTTAATTTAACACAACATAAGTTATTTTTCAATACTTTTGAGAAATTCAGTTTATTTATTAACGTTGTATAAAAATTTAATTTTCATCGCTTATCCTCTTAATACTAAAAAGCAATAATCTTTTACATTACCAATTTCTTTGTCGACCTTCTACGTTTTTTACATCGAGAAAGGTCGACAAAGATCTAATTTTTATAATTATTCATTTTATTTTCTGTATCATTCCAAATCCGGCACTGTTCTTTTCTCCCAATCCACATTCGTATGCTATTTTTATCAAATCAGGATTACCTGACATCTTAAAAGGCACCATATATCCTTTAACATAAACATTTTTAAATTTTATTCTTTTGCCGTCAGGATTTTTCATATAATAATCCATATCAAAATCTATGTTTACATTTAAATTGTCTGGTAGCGTATTATATAAAACATAGTATTTCTCAATTAAATTATTTTTTATATTTTCAGCAAATCGTGAATCGTGTAAAGGTAAATTTACGCTTTTTCTTTTTCCATTAATTTCGATGGCAGTAGACGCAACTATTGGAGATAAGCATATAAATTTATCTTCATTGCTGAATTCCGGTTCTTTTAACATCTCCACACTTTTAATTCTAAACTGATATTCTTGTAATCTTAAAAATTCATTGTTTAAAACTTCGCTTACAAAGTTTAACATAAATTCTTTTTTAGGTGATGTTATGTATAGGTATGTTTCATCCAAAAACATTATCTCATCATCGATTATCTTGAGCTCTTTACTGCGCAATTGAGAAAAAGTAAATAACTTAAAAACCTTTTTTCCATAACTATATCCTTTTTCGTGAAGATGTTCTGCAAATTCCCTGTTAGCTTTTTTTAAAGTGTTATATACCCATCCTGACAAAAAGTAATTATAATTTATATTTAAGCTTTTATCTTTCTCTGGTAATAGTGTTATTTTTATCCTCAATCGTACCACCTCACAAAATATTATCAGTAGAATTTTTTTCTATTCCTATGATTCTTTTTGATAGCCACTTTTGAGAAGCGGCCGTATATATCAAAACCGAGTCGCTTTCTAAATCCAAATGTCCTTTAAACCATAAAATAATTCTATTTAATTGGGCCTCTGTTAGTTCACCTTCAAACACTGAATTTTGCACCCAATTTAGATAAGTCTTCAAATATTTATTTACTTTTGCAACCTTTTTTTCTTCAACATCATAAACTATAAGTGCATACACTTTACCACCACATTTTTAATGATTCATATTCTTCTTCGTCTAATAAATGCTTAATAATTTTATAACATTCAAGTCTTATAAGTCTTCTATAGCTTACGCTTCTATTCAATCTTGGATGTTTAATAACCGTTCCCAATTTTTCCTCAAATTCTCTTTGAAATATGATTCTACCTTTCTCATTCAAATAACACAGCTCTAAATCCTGATCAAAATGTTCTTCTCTTATCATTTTTTGATTTATCAAGCTAAAAATAATCCTATCTATGATGATGGGCTTAAATATTTCGCTTATATCAAGGCTTAGAGAAAATCTCCTTTCGCCAGGTTCATGTAAATAGCTTACAGTAGGATTTAACTGTGTATTGTAAATCTCTGTGAGAACAATAGAATACATCATGGAATTTCCAAAGGAGATCAATGCATTTATTGGATTGTCCGGTGGATTCATCGTTCTATTCTTAAATACAAATTTTCCATCAATTATTGTCTCAAAAGCAGAATAATATATATTTCTAATCCTGCCTTCCACCCCCATTAGCTCATTTATCGTCTTTATACCCTTTAGATTTTTTCTCTCATTCTCAATTCTTTCTACAAATTCGTCTAATCCTTCTTTTCTGTTGGCGTAATACTTAATGTTTTTTAATATATTATGGCTGGCACCATTAATAATCTCTTTTGCGATCTTAAGTCTCTCACCATCATCTTTGTATTTTTCAACTTGTTTAACCAATAAAAAGCCTGATGGCAAATGTTCTCTTGGGTAAAAGCTTCCTGAATAATAGCCATAATAATTAAATACGTGTACCGTTATGTTGTTTTGTGCCAAAAAATTGATTGCCTTTGTATTAAAATCTATTTCTCCAAACAAAAATATTTCTTCCACATTATTAACAGGTATAAACTTTTTTCCGAATGTTTCACTTTCAAAGAAAATGGTGTTGTCTTTTCTGCTAAGTCGTCCACTTGCATTTATATATATGCTTTTTTTCATAAAATCACCTTCTAACTAAAGCACAATTCATAATAACTGCATTTTGTGCAAACTTTACTTTTTGCTTTCGCCGGTGGCTTTTCCGCTGATTTTATTTTATTGATTTCTTCAATTATCACTTTTATTTCATTTTCACTTTCCTCAGTAAGATTAATTTCTTCTTTGGAATGGTTGTCCATATAATGTATGACACCCTTAACATTCTCCATTCCTTTTGTCTTTAAATAATAAATATAGTATAAAACTTGGTATTTTGTAGCCTTTTCCATAGCCTTACTTTTTTTGGTTTCATGTATTTCCATTTGATTTTTAATAAAATCGATTTTTATACGTTCATCCAGCAAAATTTCTTTATTTTCCCTTTGAAAACTTTTCTCGTGAATTGCATTTCCTATATCAACATAGTCTGAATTATGTTCCATACTTATGCCATGTGCGAAAAGCCATAATTTGTGCTTACAGACGAAATAATAATTTACCTCTGTACCTATAACTAAATCCATGATATCACCTTATTAAATTCATGGTGTAAATATATTGTCATAAGCATTGCCAATGAGGAGTCCTAAATCTTTATCATATTCACAATATACAAAATCGACATCATAACCATCATCTTCGATAAGCCCCTGTTTTTTTAAAGATATATATCTGCGTTGGGAAATTCCCACCATATATCCAACAGCCTCAAAATATTCTTTATTTTTGATTTTATCCATGTATTCTTCTTTAAATGTATATGGTACAACCTCTCTATTGTCAAACATTTCATAAAACTCTTCTTTTACTTGTTTATTTTCAATGAAAGGATATAGTTGACCTATAACGCTTTTAAAACTCTCCCTTGCTTTTAAAAATTCTTCATAATCTTTATCATCATAACCATTTTTATAAGTCTCGTTAACCAAATTTTGTATTAAATCTTCACTTAAGACATCACATTTACTCAAAAGCTCTAATGTTTTGTTTACAATGCTTTGATTTTTGTAGACAAACCTATCTTCTTCAGATCCTTTTGAAAAAATATAAACTGGCGATACATTTTTTAGGCCTTTTCTGTTTACTCTGCCGAATCTCTGAATCAATGCATCAATAGGAGCAGGATCAGTATATAAAATGTCAAAATCTATATCGAGGGAAACTTCAATTGCCTGAGTACCCACTAGCAATTGAACACTGTTTAAATTCTTTTCTATTCTTTCTCTATCTTTTAAAACAAATCGCGAATGCAAAAGAGCACTTTTTTTAGCGTATTTTTTTAATTCACAATAAATATTTTGTGCACGCTCAACCGTATTGCAAGCAACGAGAACTTTTTTATCTTCTTTTATGTCCTTAATTATTCTGCTTATATTGGAAAAAGCATCTCCTTCAATAATAGAAACCCTATGTCTCGCAATTGCCTTAATTTCTTCTTTATTCGGCTCAATAAGGTTCCCTATGTTCAATTCTTCCATAAAAAGCTTCTTCAAAAATTCTGGCAAAGTAGCTGACATGATAAAAATTTCTGCATTATATTCTTCCTTCAAGTATTTTAAGCTTTCCAATATTAATGCAGTCGTATGTGGATCGTAACTATGTACTTCATCCACAATAAAAAGTCCACCAGCCATTTCTCCTATATGCTGTTCAAATCCGGTAACACTAAAAAAGTATTTTAATATTTGAAATGGCGTCAATATTTTATAAGGTTTAAAAATTTTTTTAGATAAATCGTACTTTGTTTTTGCCTTACTTACAGCGCCAAAATAATCTTCTCCTGATTTTGTAAACTCTTTATATAGAAAATAAAAAGCCTTCCCATGAAGCAAAGCCACGCTTTCATCTCCAAAAGAATTTTTTAACCGATTGTACATTGCATTAATACTTGCAGTATATGGCAATATGTAAAATACCCTTTTTCCTTTTGATTCATTTTGATTGTAATTGCTCCACAATAAAGAAGCTTCGGTCTTCCCATATCCAGTTGGTGCAATTAAAACAGCAGATCCTTTTGTATTCATAGCTTTTAATTGAGTGTCTTTATATTTGTCAAATTTAAACAATACTTCCATATCAGAAATCGCTTTTATTATTTCATCTTGAGAAGCTGATGATAAATGGTCACAAGCAGTCAAAAATCCTCTTAAAAATAACTTTCTTTTATGTTTTTCAACTTTTTTATCTTCATAATCATTTAAATACTCTTTAGCAGCGAAACAAAAAGCATCCTGTATCTCTTCAATAGACTGTATCTGTTTTAAACTAATTTCATATCCTAAATATTCTTTGCTCCACCTTGGTACCTCACCTATCATATACTGCAAATACTTTATGTTGTCATTTAATTCTTTCAACCTTCTAATATAATTATCTTTTCCTGGTGCCGTCAAAGTAGAATAATTCTCCTGCAATTCATACAAATCTTTATGATGTGTAATAATCGCAAGAGATATATCTTTCCGCACATCATTAGAAAAAGGAAGGCATGAGATAAAGCCTGCTGATATTATCTCATGCCTGTAACCCCATGGCTTTCCTTCTTTTAGCATCCTTTGAAATCCTTCTGCTGCCTTTCCAAAATCGTGCAAAAATATTGCCGCAAATAAGTAGTCGTAAAACTTTTCTTCATCGCATATCTCAATAACTTCTGGATAAGCATTTTTTAAACTTTTGAAAACCTGAAGCGCATTCTGTGTATGTTGAATAAGTGTTTCTTCTCCATATTTACTGCTTTTGGCTAATATTTTCTTGCCCATGTAAATATACTCCCCAATCTAACTCATCATCGTACCAAAAACTATCTCCATCATATTCGATGAAATTCTCTAAAACATAATACGATTTAATGCCAATTGCTTCTCTTGGAATGGTATTTGAAAAATACATAGGCAATGCTTGGAGAGGGCCCCAGATGCCTTCCTCTTCAAAAGGTACCACTGTACCGCCAACCCTTTTATTACCATGTTTTTGCATTAAATCTACTTCTTTAACTTCTTCCACCATCATCAAATCAGAACTTCTTCCTAAAAGAAGTGGATACTCAGGTTTTTTAAAAATCTCCTTAAAACTTAAGTCTGTAAGATACAAATATAAATCTGGATTCAACAAAAATTCTCTTTTATATACATTAGATTTTGCACTATTGTCGGTTGAAAGCATGTATATGGTTTCCAAATCAACTCCTTTAGCTTCACTTCTCATCACATAACCTACTTTTGTATTCAACGGTGTTACATAATCTCCTTTTGCTGCAGAAATAAGTCCATATATGGTAGATACAGGCGGTACTGGCAAAGTAGGTTGATATCCTGTTATAAAAATAGGATATCTAAATGATGCAGTCCACCCAACAAGATGCACTCTCAAAACTTTCAAGCTGCATCACCTCTTATAAAAGTCACTAACCACTTGTTGAAATTTTGAAACTGCCTCATTTACCGTTAAAAAATGCACCTTTACATTTTCTAAAGTGTTATTAATTTCATCAACCATTTGTTTCAAATCCTCATTATACTCATCTATAAATCCTTCTCTCTTTCCAATATAGACATCAGAAACAATATTTTCTCTATAATCCAAAATAACCTCTTTTAAAGCTTTTACATTTATAGAAGCTTCTCCTTTATCATCAACGGCAATATTCATAAATATGTTATTGCCACAATTTAAAATAGTCAAAACTAAAAATTTAGGAGAAACATCTGTCAAATGTGAAGTTTGTTTAGCTCCACCAAATATATAAGGCAGCACCCCTATTAAATCACTTGCTCTTTTAGCTCTTATTTCCAACGGTAACACAACAGTCCTTCCATCATCTTCAATAAAGCAATTATGCTCTTCCCACTCTTTTTTATAAGCCTCTGTTATATTCATATAACCAGTTTTATTTTCACTGCTAAATCTACCCACAGAGTCTAAATCAAGAGAAAAAATTCCTTTTAATACAGTTGAATAAAACTCATGTTCATATGGAACAGGATCGCCTTCATGTCTGGCCATTACACCAAAATCATTCACAATATTAACAGGAGTAACAGAAATCAATGGCGAACACTTAAAAGGTGATACTCTTGTTAAAGTTATACCTGATTTTTTACCTATTGCTCGCATATATCCAAATACATCATCATCTGGATATTTAAAAGGATCTGCTGCTGTAAATGCTATCTTTGCTTCCCTTTCAATAGGTGATAACTCCCAACCAAAGACATTTTCTAATGAGCTTCTCATCCAAAATCTAAAAGCTTGTCCTGAAACGTAGACATATTCACCTCTACCTCTTCTTATTTTCTTTACAGCTATCGTATTTTCTGTCTTAGCTCCAATATCTGGTCCCGCATTATTCAATGCTGAAGCCGGAGCATCTATTAACATAAAGCCATTTACATTATTCATACACTAATTCCTCCTCATTTAAATCAATTCAATATCTTCCTCTTCGTCTTCGACCAAATCTTCTTTTATTTCTTTATCGTTATTAACTAACCAATCATGCAATTGTTCATAAAGTCTAAAAACTATGAGATCTTGTGTTTCCTTCCAAGATAAATTTCCCTCAGGAAAAAGATATTTTTCGTATTCATCGATGGAAAACAAAGGTTTTTCAAATCCAGCATTTATGCGATCTTTGATTATTAACCTCAAAACATTTCTGAATTCACCATAATTCTTTGCGGTCTCAAGTTGCGCAAGTCTTTTAATATTCCCTTTAGTTTTTATAACTTGAGCAATATCGTCAGCGACTTTTTTTATTGTGTCTAATCTTTTAGCTTCCATTTTTCTCACTTCCTTCATGTAATATTCAAGAAAGCTCCACTTTACTAATGTTCTACGCTGATTAGTATCCACAAAATACTTTAAAATTGACTGTCCTCTTAAAAGCCTTTCATAAACATCATTGCGTAAATTTTTATATTCCTCTTCATCGTCCAAATTAGCCTTTTTTGTTGTAAAATATCCTCTCTTTATGACCTTTTTCCAATTGTCTCTTTCTTCATGCTGAAGGGCATAAGCCAAAAACTTAAATATCTCATCCGGCATATCATATATTGATAAATTGTCAAGTGGAGGTTGATTAAAATTAGTAAAATGATATAATCTTACGCCTGTATTTTCTCTGTGCCACTCTCTTCTGTCATAGGTTAATATGATGTCTGTAACCAGATGAAATAAAGCATTCACAGGATTTGTGTATCCTTCATCATTACAGCCTGTATATTCTTTAGTAGCTTTCTGAACATCTATAAATGATTTGCATTTTTTAGCATAAATTTTTTCAACTTCTTTATTATTTGATTGAAGACACACTAAATTGCCACATTTGTAAAAGACAAGCGGAGAAAATTGAATGGCTAAAGCACAAGCAGAACAATAATCAGCGCCTCCATTACCATAAGAAAAAAAATTTATAAAATCACTGGTTCCCGTTAAAGGCACTTGAGTTTTTGTAAAATACCTCTTTGAATCTCTCTTTCCGCAAGCAATACAGTTACCATGACTATCTAAAGCAACAACCTCAGATAATAATTCATTGAGAAGTTTGTCATACTCACCTTTCTTGTCTTTTACACTTGGATTTGTCAATTTGCTATTTGGAAAAACAGAATACATCATCATATTCCAACTTTTTTGAACATATAAATCTGTTAACTCATTAAATAAATTCTTTACTTCATAATCCTCTATTTCTTCCGGATTTTCCTTGTCAAGCCATACCAACATGGCAGTTATACCGGCATCTACAAAAGGATTCCCCGTATATGTAAATATATTGTTCATTAATCCACCCCCTTCTAATACATACTTTTACACTTTTACCTTATATATTCTACAAAACCATCAAAAATCCTCCAAAATTTCCAAGTAAATTTATAATTTTGATATAAAAAGTCGAAAGTATAAGGCTAAAAGAAAACCATCACTCTGTATTGATTTAAAACAATTTTTGTGATACAATTCAATTTAGTTTAATAATTGTTTTTTTCGGTTGAGCAATTTTTGCTTCAAGATTTTTGGCTTCCAGGGTGGGAAGCTCATCGTCACGATGAGTTTTCTGCCTTTTTATTTTTTATTACATGGACAAAATAAAGAAAGGTGATTTACATGATTAACGCTATTTTGTTTGCAATACTATTAATAATACTAACAGTGCCTTTTTTTGTAAAAGCAATAGAAGATAATATTGAATATTTTCTATTTGTCATGGGCATCATCGCAGTTACCGTATCAGGTGCAATGTCACTTGATCTTTTATCACATATATTAAAAAACCATCTTTTGTACATTATAACGGCTGCCGTCTTTATAAGTGGTTTTCTATTTGAAACTTTTAAAAATAAAATCAAAGAATTTGTAAAGTCAATTTTAAAACACATGTCGCTTAAAATTTTTGTCTTTATGTTAATAGTCGTATTAGGGCTTACGTCAAGTATTATAACTGCGATTGTTGCCTCGTTAGTCTTAGTTGAAATAGTCCACATCTTGCCAATATATCACAAAGACAAAGTGGTCATCACTGTAATCGCATGCCTTTCGATTGGCTTAGGAGCAGCATTGACACCTGTAGGAGAACCTTTATCAACATTGGTAATATCTGCTTTAAAAAAAGACTTCTTCTATCTTCTAAGAACGGTCGGCATTTACATTGTACCTACAATTTTTGTAATGGGTATTTTAGGTGCTTTTTATGTAAATAGATTTACAGATAATGCGAAACCAAAAAAAGAGGAAGAATATTTTAAAGAAGAAGAAATGGAAATTAGGCAAATAGAAAATATTAAGTTTATCGTCATCCGTTCAATAAAAATCTTCATATTTTTGCTGGCTTTAGAGCTTTTAAGTGCAGGATTTAAGCCGTTGGTTGACAATTATGTAATGCACATGAACGTTCGGCTTTTATACTGGGTAAACATGATTTCAGCAGTATTAGACAATGCCACATTAGCAGCAGCAGAAATAAGCCCTGCTATGGATCCTGAGCACATCCGCGCTATTCTGATGGGACTTTTAATAAGCGGCGGTATGTTGATACCCGGAAATATACCGAATATCATATCAGCAGGAAAGCTGGAAATAAAAAGCAAAGAATGGGCCAAAATAGGGATTCCCATATCTATGGCTGTTTTAGTTGTCTGTTATATATTTGTTTTCATTTAGCTGGTTCTAATATTGACCAAAAAAGGTATGCTAAAGTCAAGCATACCTTTTTCTTATCGTTTATCACGCTTCTTTTTCGTCTGTGTCAAATACACTAAGCTCTTTTAATTGTGCAAATTCGAAAATTGTGAGAGGCACATCTTGTAAAACTTTTATACATTCCTCCAAGTTGTTTCTCAAATTTATATGGCGCTCAGACAAAATTGCCTCCAGCGATCTATTCTCCCATTCGGCCCATTTTACAAATCTTTCTCTCTCCCTTACATATCGCTCTTTAATTTCATCATCAGTCACCTTGCTCATGACCTCGTCGCAGATGAAAAAATTGCAGACATAGTTGCGATAAACAGGAGGTAGTGTGCACCCAAAACCACTTTTCACAAAGGGACAAGCTCTAAAAAATATCGTCTTGTCTTTTATTCCACTGTCATCATCGTTTGTCTTTATATACTTTTCATATCCTTCCTTGTCAAAATACCCCTTTGCGTGAATGTAATAACTATACACTACTGTTCCTGGATTATCAATTATCCTGTTTAGCACATTAAGGCCTTCGGCTGATTTAACCATCCTATGAATATCAATAAGCTCAAATTTCGGAAAATACGAACAACATCCTCTCATCTTAATGCTGCAATAACTTATACCCATTTTGCTTTCACAGTGATAACATGATGTACATATATAGCGAGCATATCCATAAGAATCAAATCGTTCTAAACAGATTTTATCCATTGTATCACCTTTTTGGTAAATTTATAAAAAATTGAGGGTGAGTATTGCGCTCACTCTCAATTCTATACAGCATATTAGTTTTTCTTCTCTGACTCGTTTTCTTTCTTTGCTGTGCTTATGCCAAAAATTTTATAGAGAGGGCAAAAGCCAAACGCAGCCGTAAGTATAGGTATTAGTCCAAGGAGTCCCCAATATCTGGCATTGCCTTTTAAGATAAATAACAAGAGTAAAAGAATTATTCCGATTACATATCTGACTATTTTGTCAACACTGCCTACATTGGATTTCATGCTAACACCTCCTTTTTCCCTTATCTAATTATAATTATAATCCAAATATTAGAAAAAACAAATAAATTGCTTGCACTTTTATAATTAATTTTATTTCCTACAGCATCAGTATATAAATTTATTATTCCGTATTTCCAGTCTAACGTATTTTGTTCTCCGAATAAGTAGCCTAAACTATTTGCCATTTTCGATTTCTTTTCGTATATAGCAAAATACCTACGTACCCAAGTACGAAGTCAATATATAGGCATGACAATTTGCAAATGAGATTAAGACTAAGCCTTCAGCTGTGTATAACACTGCCTTAATGAAGTTGTAGAATAAAGACATTTTTACGCATTAAAATAACCCCTTGAATAAAGTGGGGCATGAAATATACTTTTACGCAATAACTGCGCTATTTATTTGAAACGTAGGAATGTTTTTTTCGCGTTTGTCCTACATATGGTCATCAGCCTTTAAGATTATATATTTAATTTTTTTTATCTTCCACGTTACGCACAGGTAGGTTTAAATTATAAATTATTGACAAAATTCTTATGATAAATACAATTGCACAACAAATGTATAATGATATTATATCTGGCAAGTATCCATGAATATAATAGAAGCATAAGGCACCTACAATTGATGCCACAGCATAGATTTCTTTTTTTAAAACTAGCGGAACATTTTTGGCAAGAACATCTCTTACTATGCCTCCACCAATTCCTGTACTTAGCCCCATAGTAATTACTATAAAGGCGTTACTGTAGCTGTGTGTAATTGCAGTTCTACAACCAATTGCCGTGAAAACCCCAAGTCCTAATGCATCTGATATCATTATCATTGTTTCAAACTTATTTATTTTTTCATAAAAGAAAAATACTACAATTGCAGTTATAATACTTATTATACAAGATGTGGGATTAACATAAGCTGTTGGGGGAATATTTCCTATTATTATATCTCTAAATATCCCACCACCTACAGCTGTTGTAACAGCTAAAAAAGTAACCCCGAACAAATCAAGCTTCTTTTCAATTCCAACTAAAGCACCTGAAATAGCAAAAGCAATGGTTCCTATTATTTCAAAAGAATTTATTAAAAACATTTTTTCACCTCTTTTATACGCTTAGCGCTTCCTTAAAGATTATTTATTTCTTTGTAGATTTGTGGTATTTCATCTACATAAGAAATTTTTTAGGCTGCAGCAATTATTTTTTCACCGGCTACTTCTATTTGTTTCAAACGCAAGTAATAATTGTACTAAATTCTTTATCAGAGTGTTTAAATATTCACCTTGCATACACATTTGATCAAGCAAATAGCTAAGATGCTCAAAGAAAAAAAACTGCCTTCCAAAACAATTCAAGCAGTACTTCAATATTGGGAACTTCCCCTAAAGCTGTATTATAAGCCATCTTAAAATTCAAATATGTGTTTCCAATTAGTCAAATCAATGATCCACCTAAAATATCTATAATACGTACCGTTGCAAAATAAGTAATACCAATTATCTTAGAAGTAGTTTCAGCTAGTAACAACGCATCTGGTATTAAAAACATTGCTTGCTGCAGCATAGTTTTTTACAATAAAATTTCTGTCGTAGCAGTTAAAATAATATTCACTATAATTATCGTAAAACCATGAGGCAGAAATTTTCAGATTACAGTAGCTATAATCACTCAAACAATTATGCCTCATGAATGCTGAATTGCACGATTGAAAGTAGCATAATAGTTGATACTATACTATTCATTTAAAAAGTCCAAAGCAAATTGTACATATAATGCTGTACCATACTTTAAGTAGTCTTCATCAATCTTGAACTTCTCATGATGCGGGAAGTATATAGCTTCTTTTTCCTCATTTCTATATCCAATGAATGCATAAACTCCTTTAGCATGCTGGAAATAGTATGGCATATCCTCTGAACCCATATATCTAGGTAAGGTTTTATTTTTCCCTTTTCCAAAGACTTTTGTTGCAGACTTGTCAGCTAGTTTTGCTAATTCTGGATCATTATAAAGGCTGAGAGCACTTTCCTCTATTCTTACGTCAACTTTAAGCTCATAGGCATCCGCAATGGCCTTTGCATGTCTTTTTATTGCTTCATGAACTGTTTCCCTAACTTTTGGGTCAAAGTACCTCATTGAAATTTCAATATCTGTATATTTACTAATAACATTGGCCTTTGTACCCCCAATGAACTTTCCTACAGAAAGTACTATTGGCTCCTGAGGATTAACATTTTTAGCAACTATTCCTTGGAGATCTGTAACAAAAATACATGCAGGATGAATAGTATCCTTTGCAAGATGCGGTGCTGAGCCATGGCCTGATACTCCTTCAAACTTAACATAAATAGTATCACAACCTGCCATTCTATATCCTGGTTCAATATTTACATATCCTGTTTCTAATTCTGGCATTCCATGCATGCCCAAACATGCATCTACCCCGTCCATTTCGCCTGCTTCTATTATTTTTTTCGCGCCAGAGAATGTTTCCTCAGCTTCCTGAAAGAAGAATCTTATCTCACCTGGTATTTCATCCTTCATTTCTGATAAAATTTTTGCAGCCCCAAGAAGCATAGAAGCATGGGCGTCATGACCACAAGCATGCATCACTCCGGCTGAGGCATAGGAATATGTCTTTTTATTATATTAGCGTCATGACCACAAGCATGCATCACTCCAGGAGTTTTAGATTTAAATTCAACATTTGTTTCCTCGTTTATCGGAAGAGCATCTATGTCTGCTCTTAAAGCTACGGTTTTTCCACTTTTTCCACCTTTTAATGTAGCTATTAAAGAGGTATTTCCCGCTTTCTTATATGGTATTCCTAACTTATCTAATTCTTTCATAATCTTTTCTTGAGTTTTAAATTCCTGTCCACTAAGTTCAGGTTCCTCATGTAAACTTCTTCTGAAACTTATAATATAATCTTCAATTGATTTAGCCTTATCTAATATATTTGACATAAAAAACACCCCTTTCTATATTTTAAATATTCTCATTTACTTGTAGCTGTAAATATCTTCAGTTTCCTTTGGTACCAGCGCTAAAATAACAAGTGATGATATTGTTCCAACAGTCTTGTTTCTGCATTTTATCGCTATTTTCCTGCTTTTTTACTTAAAAAGACTTTACACTAAGTACCTGTTTCTACATATTTTTTTACTGCCTGCAAAAACAATTAGCTAAGTTTCTTAATATTAGTTTAATTTATTTAGTTCTACTGCAATTTTTGCACCTACTATGGCATTATTCTTTACTAGTTCAATATTTGCTTTTAAGCTATCGCCAGATGTTATATCCTTGATTTTCTCCAAAAGAAATGGTGTTAATTCCTTACCTTTAATATTGTTTGCATCTGCTTCTTCCAAAGCTTTATATATTGCTTTTTCAATATATTCTCTATTCATTGAATACTCTTCAGGTATAGGATTTGCGATGATTAATCCACCTTTCAATCCAAGATCCCACTTAGCCTTTATAATTTTAGCTGCTTCGATTTCATCATTTATCATATAATCAACTTTAAGACCACTATTTTTAGTATAAAAAGCTGGCAGTTCATCTGTTTTGAATCCTAAAACAGGGACACCATGTGTTTCAAGATATTCAAGCGTTAATGGCAAGTCAAGTATAGCTTTTGCACCAGCACATATCACAGCTACGTTTGTTTTTGCAAGCTCTTGTAAATCTGCGGAAATATCAAAAGTATGTTCAGCGCCTCTATGCACTCCACCAATTCCTCCAGTTACAAATATCTTTATTCCAGCCAAGTTAGCACAAATCATTGTTGCAGAAACAGTTGTAGCAGCGCTTAAACCTTTTGCTATTATTGATGGAATATCTCTTCTACTAGCTTTTAAAATGTCCTTTGATGTTGCCAAAAATTCTAATTCTTCTTTATTTATTCCAATCTTTATTTTACCATTAATTATGGCTATCGTTGCCGGAACAGCACCATTATCCCTGATTATATCCTCCAGCATATTTGCTGTTTTTATATTTTCTGGATATGGCATTCCATGTGAAATAATGGTTGATTCAAGAGCAACTACTGGAAGTCCTTTATCAATCGCACTTTTAACTTCTTCACTTATTTCTAAATATTTATACATATTCATTCTCCTTTACAATTTTATCTAAAATTTTTTTATTAAGAAATGGATTTACAGTTTCAGATGATGATAATGTGAATGTTGCAGCAGCTATTCCATATCTTGCAGAGTCTTCTATAGACATATCATTAATAATACCATAGATGAAACCAGCTGTTAATGCGTCACCTGCGCCAGTCGCATCAATGACATTGACCTTATATGAATCTAGATATCCTTCATAATCATCTGAGCTTATATAAACACCTCTTTCACCAAGTGTCACAATAACATTTTTTGTACCCAATTTTCTTATTTCCTTTGTCGCTTTTATCATGTCATCATCGTTAATTATCTCGGTTTCCAACAGTGACCCTAATTCATCTCTATTTGGTGTAATATAATCTATATTGCCCAGTACTTTTTTCAATTTTTTTGATTTATCAATAGAAACTGGTTCAGCAAGTACAGGTATATTCTTTCTTGCACATGCATCAACAATATATTCAATAGATGCTTCAGGAATATTTGCATCTATGACTACAATTCTGCTGTTATTAATAATATCTATTTTTTTTTCAAGATATTTAATATTCAACTCTTCTAAAATTTCCATCCCTGATAATGCAATATCCATGTCCCCTGTATTATCGATAATTGCTAAATATATTCCGGTGTGTTTTGCATTAGAGATAGCAATATGTTCGCAATTAACACCCGTTTTTCGTGTCTCTGTTATAATTCTTTTACCTTCATCGTCACTTCCTACTATACTCAAAAAAGTCACAGGAACATCTAGTAATGCAAGGTTATTGGCTATATTTCTTCCAACTCCACCAAGAGTAATTTCGACATGGCCAGGATTTGAAGTATGCTTTTTTAGAGTATCAAATGTCATACCTTTTATATCAATGTTAGCTCCACCTATTACAGTTACGCCCTTTTTGTCGTTTACTACATATCCTCTTCCGTTTATATAGCCTTTTTTAATCAAATTGGCAATATGACCCGCGACAGCTGAGCGGCTAATACCAACCGTATTTGCAAGTTCTTCCTGTGATACCATTGGATTTGATTTAATGTGCTCATATATTTCCTTTTCTCTTTTAGTTAGTGGCATTTTCACCACCTCCTTATACAACATTTGTTTGTTTACTAAACATTTGCAAGCATATTATAGCACTATACTTATAACATGTCAATAAAAACAATTTACTTCAATCATTAATACAGTTGTCTATAATGCCTCCATCTGTCAAGATAATTTTTTAAAATCTAAGTTAGATTTTCTTACCACCTTTTATTTAGATAATTTTATATAAGTTGTAAGTCAGATAGATGAACTAAAATTATTTAAGTGTTTAGCCTTATTACAATAAGTGTATACCATTTCAGATATTTAAACCAACTTGTACAAGAATATTAGAGGCGTTCAATTTCCTAATGCCTGTGTGATTTCTATTCAATATAGTACGGAAATAAATGGGAATATTAACACCAGAGAAAGCCAAAAAGTTTTTAGAAGCTTATGCTTATAAAGGAACTTCTCAAAAAAGAAAATTTGTCCGATATAAGATTATATGACTTAAGGCATACATGTGCTACCCTATTATTAGCAATAGGTGAAAATCCAAAAGTAGTTAGTGAAAGATTAGGTCATGCTAGCATTACATTAACGCTTGATACCTATTCTCATGTACTACCAGACATGCAGAAACAGGCAACAGATAAACTTGAAAAAATGTTATTTTAATTTCGCATACAAAAAAGGGTATCGATCAAATCTCGATACCCTGAAATCCTCTTAAAATGAGAGCTGGCGAAAGGAATCGAACCTTCAACCTGCTGATTACAAGTCAGCTTTTAAAATAAAAAATGGCTCTAAATAGGCTTTATAGCCTATTTTTATTTTTATACAGTTCATAGAATTATATATTTTGTGTCAACAGTGTCAACAAACTGTCAACAAGTTTTATGCTATAATAGAAGTGTAAAAATGATTCAAGGCCCTGAGCCTTCTTTTTTTTTATGCCTAAAATAGTCAGAAAATTAGAACTTTAATATTGTATCTTAAAATGGCTTGAAATAGGCATTTGTGGAGATTTATTTTTTTTAAAAAAATTATAAAAAGGTATTGACATTGTACAACAATGTGGTACAATGTAATTGTCAGGAGGAAATAAAAAAAGAAAGGGAGTATGAAAAATGAAATTAATAGAAAACATAAAATATACAAAAGATGGTAGAGAGATTAGAGAAGAACACGAATTAAACAATTGGAAAAACATTAGATATTATCTTAAAGATATGAAAAATGCATACGTAGACGTTAAGAAAAACACAGTAGTACTTACAAAGTCAAGAAGTTATGAATTAAATAAAGAATACCATATTATGAGCAATGGTGCAGACTATAGAGTAACATATACAGTAGAAGAATAGCAGGGCTAGGTACAAAGCCGAGAATGCCGGCTGTGGCGGAAACGCCACTTACGCTCAACCTGCTTAGCAGGAAAAATAAATTAAAGAAAGGTGATTTTAAATGAGTAAATATGTAGAAGTAAAATTTTCAAATGACATATGGAGCGATGGACAGATAACGGCTTATGAGGTTTTTAAGGAAGAATTAGAAAATCAAGGGCTTGTGATAAATGTAGCAAGCGAGTTTATGGATGACGAGGACATCTTAGAAGTCAACCAAAATATTCCTGATGTAGAGAGATTAATTTTCGAACTTGCTGGAGAATACAATTTAAAAAACAATGTAGATATATACGAAACTTATAAATACGATATTATTCGTACAATTAAAGAATACGGATTGCCACGGATAATAAATAACTTTAATCAAATTTTATCTCTTTCATGCGAAGAAGATGATACCCCACAAAACATCATAGATGCTTTTGCAGATGCCGGTATTGACCTTGATGAGGTAAATGTTGCAGGTCAATGGGGTGGAAAAATGGTTTGGGTTATAAACGGGCAAATATTTACAGCTACATGGACTAAAGAAGAGGAATAAAGGCGTAGCCGATACGCCTTTAATAAAAAATTTTTGGAGGCATAATTATGGCAGAATTAGAAAAAGCAATTCGTGTTCGATTGTCAGAGAGCGAATACGAAAATCTGAAGAAAATATGCGAGATAAAAGGCGATAATGTATCCAGAATTATACGGGTCTTCGTGAAACAATATATAGAAGAAAACAAACATTTAATCCAGCCCAAACCGCTATATACTGTAGCACAATGGGTTGCGATAAACCAGCAAGGACTTCCAGAATTATACGTAAACGTGATGGACTTCAAAGCTACAATACGATATAAAGGGAAAGACATCACGAAGGAAATTCCAAACGGGTCAAAACTAGCAACAGATGCCGTTATTGTAGCTGGCGGTAGCATAAGTATTAGCGGTATATATCCGCCAACTGATGTTATTTTGGAAGAAGTGCAAAAGAGGTTTTCATAACCTCTTTTATTTTTATATTAATGTAATCGTTTGATTTTAGCCTACAACGAAGGATTTTGTGCATCTGAATATATTTATATGCCTTTACGCACAAAAAAATAGGCCCCGAAGGGCCTTGATTATTGTTGGGTAGTTGTCTGTGCAGCAGGTGTTTGCGTGTCTGTTGTCGCCGCTACTTGTGCCTGTGCTGTCTGCTGTGTATGTCCTAAAGCCATAACAGACGCCTCAATTGCACCATCAATAACCTTGTCAAGCTCCGGCGTAACGTCTATCTTTGCAAGTTTAAGAGCGTCTAATATAAAACTTTTTGCTTCTGCTTTTCTTTGGTCTGCCTGAATTTGTCCGATATGATAGAGTTGTTCTGCTTTGTCTACACCGAGTTTTGTGTATTCGAGAACTTTGTCTATGATACCTAAAGCTGGCACTTGTGGCAAAAAAGGCTTGATTGTATCGAAAACCTGATCCACTTTGACTACTGTGTCATTAGCTTCGTTCAAATATTTTTCAATATCTATGCCTTTCTTTTTCAAGAGCGGTATAACTACTCCAACTGTAGCTACAACTCCTATAACAAGTCCTATTACTAATGTTAAAACTGCTAATGTATTTCCTTCTAACATAATTTATCCTCTCCTTTTTTAATTTATTTCGTAAGTTCCATCTGAATAGATCTTTATTGTGAGCGTTTTTAAAAGCGTCTTTTTTATCTGTGGTGCAGTTTGTGTATTTTGTGCAAGCTTATTCAAGTTTTGCAATGCTTTTGCAAGTGCATCTGCTGTCGCTGGACCATATACCCCATCGGCTGTAAGCCCTGCCTTTGTCTGGAATAGCTTTATAGCGCTTGTTGTAGCAGGACCAATTATGCCATCTACTGCAAGATTAAGTCCTAATACTTGGTTCAGCTCTTGCTGCAATTGTTTTATCCAATCCACACTTTCGCCTCCTTTCCGTATTGATAAATCATCATTGGCAATAGAACAATCGCATATGCCAATGCCCGGCACGTTCTCCTTGTCTGTGTATTGCCACATAATGTGCGGAATTGTAGGCTCTTTGCTACCATAATCTGCAATCCAAAAGTTATAATTCTGCAATTTGCTGTAGTCTAGCTTTGAATTTAGATAGCTTGTATATGTGTAAATAATGCAGTCTTTCCCTGTAAGTTTTTTCATAGCTGCAATAAATCGCAATATCCAGTTAGTTAGAGCATCTTTGCCTAAATTACAATTTACTTCAATATCCAAGATTGGAGGCAATTTTGTGCTTATAGAAGCTATTTGCCTATAATAATTCGTTGCCTCATCTTCAGGTTGATTGTTGTCGGGCCTTGCAAAATGATATGTTCCAAACAGCATACCAGCCTGTGATAGTTTTGCAACATTTGTTTGAAACGTCGGGTCTATATATGTCTTTCCCTCCGTTGCCTTGCATATTACGCCTGCATAGCCTGCATTTTTTACTTTAGTTGCGTCTTGAACCGGGTTATGATTAGAGATGTCTATTATTTTCACCGTTTTTCACTTCCTTGTTACGGCAAAGTCTACTATAAGCATAATTAAAGAGGCTATCACGCCTCCCATTAAACCTATCAGCCATGTATATATGCCGTCAACTTTTTGCTCTAAACGCTGTAGACTGCCATTCTGTTTCGCCTGCCATTCTTCAAGCTTGCTAATTCTTTCGCTATGCTTTGCAATTTGTATTTCCATGTTGTTCACCTTCTCTTCAAGTTCCATAGGCATACATCCTTTCTATCTACATAAAAACTATATAAAAATCTAAGTGAAAGCAATATAAGTTATAATCTGACCTACCGAACCAGAGGTTAAAGTAAAACCTGTATTCGTAAGCGTAATCCTGCTTGGGTCCAATATGCCAAGATAAATGCCTGTAACATTTTCAGAAGGATTCTCAGAATTGTATAGTGTCATAGAGCCTTGATACTGAAAAACAATAAATCGAGGTTTAAAACCTATATTTTGTGTTACACTAGATGCCATTGTGAAAGCGCTACTATACGATTGTGCAGTAGGCCCACTAACGCCAAAAATACTTCTTCCTGCAACAATATTTGCCGCCACTAAATTTGCATCACCTTTTACATATCCACTGCCATTGTGATAGCCAGCTGGGATAGCTTGATTTTGCGTTGATGGCGTGATTATTACTGCACCATTATTAGCCATTGCACCAGTCTTTTTTGACCCGCCTTGGTAAAATGTCTTACCACTCAAGACGTCTCCAACACCAGCATTGGCATCTGTCGATATTGCTTGTATTTTTGACGCAAGCGTTGCAAAAGTGTCTGTTCCCGATGCACTTTGCCCCATAGATGTTATTGCACTTGCGATAGTATTTTTACCTGTCGTAACTGCACTGCCCAATTCTTGCAATGCACTTTCTACAGTTTTTGGCGTTGTCGTAAAATACCCATTCGCATCTGCTACATCTATTGTTGCAGCTTTCTTCAATTCAACCGTGTTCTGTTCAATCCTGTTCATATCGGCAGGTTGCACAACATCACTTGCCTGCCAATTTGTTTTAGGTGTTACATACGCCATCTATTCATCACCTCGATTTTGTGTATATTTCTGCAAGTGCATCTTCAACATTTGTCATTGTCAAATACCCTCCGCTGTCGGCTATGTCAATCGTGGCAGCCTTCTTTAGTTCTACTTCGTTCTGTTCAATACGATTAAAATCATTGTAGGTTGGCGGTGTCTCAATATTCCAATCCGTTTTGGGCGTCTGCCATGCCATATCATTCCACCTTCCTTCCTGTCAAATTAGCTTCTAAATATCCTTGCCAGCTTATTTCCTGCCTAATCACGTAGTAGTCATTGCCTTTTACAGTTACTTTATCGCCAAGCAACAATGCAGGATTTCCTCTCCAATCCATTTGTATATCACGCCTTGCGTCCTTGACACTTGCAAGCAGTGTTTCTGCTATCTGCTGTGCTTGGCTTAATGTCTGTATTAGCGGATTGTCAGGATACTCATATCTCAGTTCGCCATTTTCGGTTATACTTGTGTCGTCTTGCGCTATATACTGCTCTTTGTTTTGCACCGTCAGAGGCTGCCCGTTTATTACAAGTGTTACGCTCGTACTTGTACTATTCGTGTTTTGTATCTTTACAGTTGCACCCCAGCCGTAATACGTAGCCGATACAATACTTATCCCACTCGGCGAACCGTCAATGCTTGCTGTTGCGTTTATAACCGGCGTCTGATTGTAAAACGCTGTTATAGTCGTAGAACCATTCGCTGGCACTGTAATTGGGCTATTACTGCGATATACTTCCTGCGTCGCCTGCGGTGCAAGTGGATTGGTATTGACAATTATTTTGTTTGATACCTGACTTTGTTGTGACGGATTTCTCAAAGGCAAGAAATAGTCATCATCTGTAATTTCAAGTATATCTGTTCCAACACTGTTAAAACTTTTAATCTGTATTATTCCATCACGGTCCGCATACACAACTGCCAATGCTGCCTCTGCAATAATTCTCAATGCCTCTCTATGTGTTGTCGAATTGAACCAAGCGTAAGGCACTACAATAGATTGCAAGGCTGTATCTATGTTGTATTCTGTACTATCCAATCCTGCGTCCTGCAATACCTGTTGTGCAAGCGTATAAAGACTTACATTTGTTTGTACTGTACTGGATTGATATGTTCCTTTGCGAAGCAATTCAAGCCTGTCACGTGCTGTTATAGTTGCCTCCAATACATCGTCTGGGCTATCCCAATCTAAAGACCAGAATGTTCCTAATGGCACCCATTCCTCATGGTTGACTTGGACTGTCAAGCTTTGTAAGGTTGGTGTTACTGTTATATCTGTTGTTGTTAGCGTTTCTCGTATCATCAAAGATTTATCTGCCAAATTATCTCCGTAACTGATTTGTGGTATCTTGCCCCCGTTTATACATTGTTGCCATGTCGTGCCCCCATCAAGCGAAGTTTCTATCATAATGTTAGTATCTATAGGTATATTAGCATTCCAAGAAATACTACTTCCAGTAGTAATATTTACAGGTGACAAATCAATAATGTTAGAAACTCTATTACCCATAGTGCTATAAGCACTTGTTATAGATACTGTTAAATCATTAAGAGCAGGCGTTATTGTTGTATCCGCCGTACTAAGTGTTTCCCTTACTTGAAGTCGGGCATTACTAAGATTAGTGCCTTTTGTTATTCCTGGTATCGCTCCACCGTTTGTGCATACCTGCCAGCCCTGCCACGTCGCACCCCCATCGAGGGAAAGGTTGGTTTCGACGGTCAGGCTAGTATTGGCTGGCATAGTGGCATTCCAAGAGATAGTGCTGTTTGCCGCTGTGCCGACAGAACTGATGTCATAGACGGGGGAGAGGCGAGAACCAGAAATACTTTGATTTGCAACCAAGTGAATATTTGTAACATAAACTGTTGGTATATCACCAGTTGTTATTCTAAAATTTATTGATGTTTCAGTTCCTGAATTAAAGTTTAATTTTACTAATTTCCAACCATTTGTTGCAGTATATAAATGTGTAGCGGCTATTCCAGCATTGTTTGCTCCATTTACTATAAAAATAATTCCATTTCCATCTGTTGTACCTGAAATAGGGATATTAACCATCATATAAGCTATATAATCTGTATTAGCGGTAAGACCTGTAATATAAAGTGTAATTCCACTATCACCATTACCACTTTTTGTTATTTTAACTGAAGGGTATCCATTCCAAGTATCAATATTGTCATATACAGCACTTACACTTGAACCATAATAAAAAAATGTCGTCCAATCTCCTATATTTGCATTAGAAAATATACTATTTCGGGGAGAAATTATATTGTTATCTGGTAAAATTAACTCTAAATCTCCCGCACTTGTCGCTACAACGTTAGTCAATGTACCAGCCTGGAAGTCGGCTTGAGTTGTTTCGGTCTTGGAGTAGTCTGCTCCGGTTTTGGCTAGCTGCAACCCACTTGTAGTAGAAACAACATTCGTCAATGTACCAGTAGTAAAATCGGCCTGTGTAGCTTCTGTTTCTGCGATGTTATTCCCTTCTCCATCACTTTTAAACCCAAGCCACAACTTTATTTTTCTGTTTGGCTTTAGCAAATTGTTTAGTGGACTTTGTGTATTATCAACATTAAACTTCTTGTCTTTATTTACAAGTGTTAAAGTAACTTCGTTTGCCGATATATTCCCAACAGGCAAACTGCCCTGTGACGCTTCCCTTTCCTCAAGTAAATCAATCTTTACAATGTCGTCGTTGTAATAAGTTTCCTGAATACTTGTAAAAAATTCTGTTATCTTTACCTGCCTGTTAGGTATGTTCCATTTAGTTATTGTCAGCACCTGCTTTGTCACATCCAAAACAGGTGAAGGCAAAGCATACGACCAATTTACCTGATTGTTACCTGTTACGGACTTTGTATATAGCTTTGTTCCGTCGCTGGCATAAAGGTCTATCGTAAAGTCTGTTGGATACTCGCCACGTGCACTATCGCCGACAACTGTCAATGTGTGTATAGGGCGTGCAAAGTGTGTGACGGTTAATGTCGGATATGGGCTTACAAAACTGCCATCCGCACCAGACATTTGACTTCCCCACCAACCAAATTGGTACTGGCTTAACAAGTCTTGTGTTGGTGCTAAATAATATGAACCGTTTAACGCCCAAGAACCGTCCAAAGAAGCCCATTTGTGAGGAACTGATACTATCGAATCGGCTGCCTGAGATGGATATGACACATTGGCATTTTCACTTGTTGTAATATTGATTGATTGATCCATGAAAGGATTTGTATAATCTATTTGGCATTTTGCACTGACTTGTCGCTTGTTTGCTTTCATCTGGTTTAGAAAATCTTGTGTTACTGCGTACATATCATCACTTCCTATGGCATCAATAATGCTGCTATTGTAACTCCATCTACTGCGCTATAATCTATCGCCACCTGACCTGCAAGTCCGTCAGTCTGGTTATATATGCTTGTATCCAAAGGCCCTATAAATACTGCCGTATGAGCTGCAACTGTTACAATTCTATCTGCAAGCTTAAGGCCATTTACTGCATATCCACTTCTTATAGTCACATTAACGTCTGTATCTGAATCATTTTTAACGTGTAATATCACTTTGCCGTTGTTTTCTACTGCATGTCCGTCTGTTGTAGCTGGCGAATATGCAGCTGTAAGACCTGTATCACTTAATTGTTGTCTCGCCAAACTCACTCTTGTTGTTGCCATGTTATCGCCTCCTTATTGCTCTGTGAAATTAATCGTTAAATTCCATAATTTTACTCCATTTATCATTGACACTAAATCTGCGCTTGGGTCTCCGTCCACAAAGCATGTTATTGTATTATCTTGTCCCGCATCCGGATATGTCAAACTAAAAAACGGCTTATTAGCCGCTATTGTGTTCATGATTGTTTGAAAATCAGTATCGCTTAAATTAACCCATGATACTTTGACTTTTTTCTTTGTTGCAATTAGTTCAATCTGCATCTTACCGCTTGCTGCTCTACTTGTTTTTGTTATATCAGTTGAGCCAACATTTACAGCATTGGGTGTTGCTACTGTTACGCCTGCTATTTGCATTAGTTAGTCACCCCTTGAAATATAAGATTAAGGCCCTGTCTCTGCCCTTCTCTGATTATCGCAGGCAATAGTATTCTTGCTAGCATATTGCTGGATGCAGTATCAATGCGTATTGTCATTTCTTTGTTGTTATCATTATTTGTCGATACTGATTTTACTTTCATAACATCAATCAATGCCTGATATGTCGCTTGATACGTTGCATCGTGTATAGTTTGTTGCAAATTTGTATTGCTAGTAATTCCACTATTACCAACATTTGGACTTATGGTAGGTGTTGTTGCTGTCATTAATGGTGTATTAATGCTTAAATTCATATCTGTTGCAAGGCCTTGAACTGCTTTTTGCACTTGATATTTGTTTTGTTCAATACCTTTTGCTAATCCACTCATAAAATCAGGCATCCAACTTTCATAATCAGCTAAAGGCCCTTCATCTGGTGCGCTAAAATGCAAATAACTTCTTATTGTGTTTGCTACAGTTTTAACTGTATTTGTAATGCTACTTATCATGCTTTTTATACCATTTATAAAGCCATTTATCATGTCTTTGCCCCATTCAATCGCTTCAGATGGCAAGGATTTTATCCAATCAATAGCATTGTTTATCCCATTCACAATAGCAGTTCTTACATTGCCTACTGTGTTCATTACACCCTCTCTCATGCGATTAAACATATCAGTTGCTATATTATAAAGGGCAGATGGTAACTCTTTGAACCAATTTATAAGCCCATTCCATATATCTTTAGCACCTTGAACTATATTGTTCCATATATTTGTTACTGCTGCCTTAAAATTCTCCCAAGCAGTTGATGCTACAGTTTTTATTGCTTCCCAGATGTTACCGAGATCGTCTTTTATATTATTCCATATACCAGCAATATCTGTTTTTAACTTGCCAAAATTTCCTGTTATTATATCAAGCACTATAAGCACTGCACCTAATACAATATTCTTGATTATGTCCCACGTGCTTTGGAAAATAGTTTTATAAAAATTCAATGCAGGCTGTAAGAAATTTGTAATACTGTTAAACGCATTAGTTATTGTTTGCACAATGCCGTGCCATACAGTTGTTATAGTGTTCACTATTCCATTCCATATGTTTGTAAAGAAAGTTGCTATACCATTCCATACTGTTTGTGCTGTAGTTGCTATTGCATTCCATGCTGTTATGATTGCATTTCTAAACCCCTCGTTTGTGTTCCACAAATAAATAATAGTTGCAACAAGCGCTGTTATAAGAGAAATAACAATACCAATCGGGTTAGCAGCCATAGCTGCATTTACGCCTAATATTGCAGTCCGTAAACCTTCTAGCATAGTTGGTATACTTTGTATAAAAGTTATAGCTCTAAAAGCTAAAAAACCTGTTACTATTCCTCCTAATATAGAAGCAATTGCAGGACCATTAGTTTTTATAAAATTTATTAAGTTTGATACAGTGTTAAATATTCCGTCTATTGTTGTTTTTGCTGAAGGCGGAAATATTGCTTCTAAACCGTCTTTTAGTCCGCCTTTTTGAAAACCATCCGAAAATTTATTTGTTAGGTCAATGGCTTTTGGCAACGCTGTGCTAGTTAACCAATCAAATACTGGTTTCATAATTGTACCAAAAGTGATATTCAAATTGTCCTGTAGTGTCGACATTAAGCCGTTAAATGTCGTGCTTTGATTTTGCATTGCATTATAGAATTGTCCGCCAGCGCTTGTGGCTATTTTAAATGCGTTCGCAACATCTTGTGCGCTAATTTTTCCTTTTGACATCTCATCTCTAAGTTCTGCCATAGATTTACCCGTTTTTTCTGATATGATTTTTAATGGGTTAAATCCAGCATTTACTAACTGTAAAAGGTCCTGTCCTGTAAGTCTGCCATTTGCTTGTATCTGTGCAAATGCAAGTGCCAATTCATTAAACCGTTCTCTATCGCCCTGCGACACATCACCTAACATTTTTATAGTTGGAATAACTTGATTTGCTGACATGCCAAAACTCATTAACAATTGTGCTGCTTTAGTTAAATCTTCTGTTTCAAACGGTGTTTTTGCTGCCATCTGTAATAATTGCGTCATAAGACTATGTGCTTTTTGCGCACTTCCTAACATTGTAGTAAATGCTACTTGGTTTTGTTGTAATGTTGCATTGAATTTAATACCTGCACCAATACTATTTTCAAAGCCGTTTTTTATAGTATCCCATAATGCCACGCCACCCATAGCAGCAAAAACATTTTTAAATACGCTGCCCATTCCTGTTGCACTTTTGCTGACTTTTTCTATTGAATCCTGATTTGATTTAAGACTTTTTTCCAATTTTTCCAAAGTCGCTGTTGCTTTGTCTTTTGCTTCTATTATTATTTCGAGAATTTTTTCCGAGTCCATCTACTTTTCACCGCCTCTCGTGGTATAATAAAAGAAAAAAGGAGGGGTTGATTTTGAGCTTATTTGGTAGCAAAGATGAAAAAACAAAAATGTCTGAAAAATACGGCAAAAGAATTATGGCAGCTATGAGTAAATATGTTGGGGGAAACTTGTCATTAAGCCCCAATGAAGACATTGAAATCATATGTTATGAAAAAGGCATTGCATTACATCCAGCTAAATACTTTTTAAATTATGAAAATGACGAATTCATAACATATGACAGATTGCAGCCTACATCCTTTAAAACTGAAGAACAAATATCCAAAGATGTAACATTAACAAGATTATTGCTTGTAGGAATATTTGCTTTTGGTCTTAAAAAGAAACGCGTCACTCATGAACAATATCTCATCATCAACTATGACAAAGAGTCCAACGGCATATTTCAAATACCGAAACTATATATTAACATAGTTGCCAAAATCAATGAAGCACGTTCTAAATATTTATCTAGCTTTTCAGGCTAAGAAGGTTGAATCTCCGCTTCCGCCCTTGCAAATATCATAAAGTATTGGTAGTCCTCATAATACTGGTCATTTAACCCACCACTTTCAGGGAGGCAATGTAGCTGCTTGCATAAACAATAATCGTTCATCTTTTGTACAATGTCAGGATGTTCGGCTGCCAACTTTTCGATTGGCAGCCTTTTTGCTGCCATAATATACATTCTACGGGCAATTTCTAATTTTTTTTTGGCACTTCATTCCACACTTCTGCAATACAATTATCTACCCAATTGCCACTATCGACATCAAGGTTTCTATATGTGTCTAAAAGAGCATCTCCTGTTATCTCCTGTCCTGCTATTACAAACTTCTGAGCAACTGTCTTAAACATGAACTCGTTTATAGCCTGCTGGTCTATTTTTAGACTATCTATTGTCGGCTTAGTTGGATCTGCCATATTTACATCTGCCATGTCGATTATCATTTGCTGTCTTTTGTCATAGTCTCTTTTTCTTACTTTTGCTAATGTGACTAATTTGTCTCCATTCTCGTCTACAAATTCCCTTATATCATCATCTCTAACTATTCTCATACTATACCTCCTATACTGTTAAATCAGCGACACTGTTTACTGCCGTGACAGTTATTATGTTACTTGTCGACGGGTCTTGGAATACGGTATAATCTGCATCGGCAGTGACTGGCCCGTCTTTAATTTCCTGTGCAAATCCTTTACTGAAACCTGCTGCTGGAATATCAATCGTTAATGATTTGCCTCCGCTTGCAGTCAAATTTATATTTATTGCTACCGTAGTTGCATTTACAAATGCTTGATACAATGTTGACGGATAATCTATAAATGTTATTTTGCCTGTTATCTTTGGCTTATTTTTTCTGACTATCTGTGTTGGATACCTGCTTGTACCGATTGGGAATTGTGCCTCAAGCTGATTGTCTATGTCTAATTGAATATTGTCAACATCTGCCATAGCTGTACCGCCAATAGTAATCGTTGCGTTCAACATCGTTAAGTAATCTGTGACATATGCAGGCGTACTTGTTAATGTTGCGTTGTCTGTGTGATTAAGGCCATACCATTCCATTGTCAGCTTTGCTACATCACCTGCTGCACAAGCCAGCGATAGTTTATTGATATATACACCTGATTGTTTCATTTGTATTGCGACTTCGTTACCTTCGACTGTCAATGATGGCAACTGTCCTGCTGGGTCTAATGTTATAGTGTGTGTATATGTTGTCGTGCCTGCCACTGTTGCCTTACCGAGTGCCCAATAAAATGGATGTGGCAAAGATGCTGTTAGCAATGTGGATAATTTTCCGGTTGGTGTTATTGTGCCTGCCAAGCTTGGCGCATCACCAAGCGAGCCGAAATTCGTTTTGAGGTCTATAGGTTTATGGTCTTGATTTAAGATAAAGCTATCTGTTTGAAAAAATTGTGATACTGTTGCCTGCGCTGTTCCCGGTGTAGTCTCTTTTTTAAAACCTATCCAGCCAAGACCGCCATAATAATTAGCCATTATTCTCACTTCCTTCCGTGTTATCTGTTACTACTGTGTCAGAATTAATTGTATTTATCTGTTGTACATTTACATCATCAACTGTCACTGTACCAACATCCGGTATAAAAACTTCTTTATATAGCATTATCTGGTCTTTACATTTTTCAATTGCTTCCTGTTTAGTCAAGGTTATCACCTCGCATAATATTTCGTATATCTAACTTTTATAAGTGCCATTCTAACCATTCCGTCAAGGTTGTTGCGATATTCAATTTGCGGTATTCCAACTAACATAAGATTGTCATATGGTTGTGGATTCTTAAATATCAAATCTTTGATTTGCTGTGCTGTATCGTTCAAAAAATCCTCATTAGCCTGTCCTCTATCATCACTATTCATTTCTTGTGTTGCATCTACACCTACAAGAATTTGTAAATCCAACGTACTCGTAAATGTGCCGCTTGCTTTCCAGCTAACAGTTTCGCTATCACTATATATCATTACAAGTGGACACCAATCAGCTTTTGGCATAATTGGATATCCACTCATAAATGTTTTTATTCCAGTCAGATTAGTCTGCAATAAATTACTTAAAAATTGTCGTGTCTCTTTCATAAGTTACAACTCCCATTTAAAGGATTTTAACACAGTATCAGCAGCAGGGTGCAAAAACGGATGTGCTTTTGTTCCACGCATAGCTATTGCCCTTTGCAAAGCACCGGCTGGTATGCCTTTTCTTTTTGCCCAAAGCTGCCATGTATTTTCGTTGCCATTCCAAGGCAACCAGTGTGGCTTTGTGCCATACTCAACCGCAAGTGGATAATTAAATCCACTTTGAGTCTTTGCAGGATCATAAACTCTTGTATACAACGAAAATGGCCCGCTTTTAATGACTTCATACGTAATTCTACTTCTTAACAATCCTGATACGCCTACAGGTGCTCTTTTCTTTGCTTCTGCGCTTATCATCAAACCTACTTTTGTAAACTGTTTTTCAACATTTTGTGCCATTTGCTCGACATCTTTCTTTATACTCAATACACCTTCTACCACAATCTCGAGATCCATTTATATCACCTTCGGCCATTTCCTGTATTGATTAGCAACTGCATCCCAGTAGTCGTCACCTGTTAGCCTTCCATTGTACAAGTCGGCATGTTGAAATACCATTGTTATACCATTTGTTGTCATGCTGTTTAATGCAGGGCCTTCCGGCGTATCCTGCTTTACTAATATTTTTTTCGTCATCCAAAGCGCCAATTCCTTAATAGGTTGTGGTAAAACAGAATATCCTGCTGTGTAGGATATTGTTATCATTCTTGTATATGGCATCTGATAGAATGCAATGCCCCAGCCATACACGTCATATGTCGTTGGGTCTATTATTGCGCCTGTTTGGTCTGTTACTTGCGTTACTGTTGCTACTGGTTGATGTTTGAGATATATGACGCTATCCAACATTCGGCTTTCTGTGTATGTGCTTTGTTCAAATTCCTGTCCGCAATAATTCTCAATCCGTTGTTTCACAAAATCATGCACACTCTGATAATCTGTTGCTGTGACTGTTTTCCCCAGATACGTGTTTAACTCATCGTTTGTAAAATACGCCATAGACTACCACCTCACTTTTCTATGGCTTTATTCTTTGTCTTGTCCTCCGATACTTCCAATATTTCTACAAGTCCCATTTCTGCATATTGCACAGCCAATTTTTTGTCTACCTCGATTATGTCATCTTTTTGTGCTATTCTGCCTTCATGTATAAGAGCGTTATGTTTTAATACTTTTGCTTTCATGTCATCACCTCAAAAAGCAAGCATAGTAGGGAAAACCTACTATGCTGCTATAACTCCATTGATTACGCAGAATGCTTCAGGATATCTGAGTGCAAAGTCAAGCCTTACTGTTGCTCTAATACCCATTACATCGTTGGTAAAGAAGTTACCCGCTGTATTAGATGCCAATAATTCAACTCCGCCTCTTTCGCCGATGATTGCTTCATCAAATTGTCCTAAGATAACATAAGATGTATTATTTGCTGTGCCTGTTGTGAGATTTGTTGGTATTGTTGTTGTTGTCAAAACTGGTATTCCCATAATAGTTCCTGGGAAGTCTGTTGCTGCGCTAGCGTTCTGAATCGGCTCAATTAAGTATCTGCCCATGCTATCCTTTTGTTTCATCGCTTTGTAATAAATGCTCGGATGCATGATTATAGCATTTGGCTTAAAGTTGCCTAAAGATGCTTTTTGTATAGCTGCAATTGCGTCAATTATCATGTCGTATGTGAGATCTGCTCCGTTTGCACCTGCCGATATTGTGTTTATTCCAGACTGATTAATTATGCCTTTTGGCTGATTATTTGTACCTGTGCCCTGCAGGAATGCATTATCCTGTGCAACTGCCAATACGTTGGCTAAGTCATTCATTACTACACTTTCAACTTGCGGATTGCTGTCTTGTAACAATTCATTAGAGAATATTGCCAATGCTGCAAGTTTCTTCGCTGTTAATTGCACCTGTGTAAATGTCGGATTTGTGTCGCTGATTGCTGTATTTTCACCTATCCATGTCGCATTAGCGGTTCCGTTCTGCTTTGGAATATAGAGAATGTTGCTGTTCATTGGTATTACTGTTGCGCCGGCTTTTCTTACGACTGTTTTTGCATATACCATTTGAATTAACTGTGTACTGTATTCTGGTGGCACTAAATATCCGCCTGCACTGCCTGTGCCTTCTGTGAGTGCCTTCTTTTCAAAGTCTGCATCTCTCCAATCGTTAAATATAACGCCTTTTATAGCTTTCAAAAAACTGAATTTTTTATCCACTGGATCTGCGCCTCCTTCTGGGAACTTTATTTTTCTATTTACTATGCCTTTAAGTATTTCCTTTGCGTCTTCCTCTGCCATTGTCTGTGCTTGTTTTTTGATCTCCTCGAATATGTTCATTATTTTTCATCTCCTTTTAAAGTTTTTGTAAATATTTCCTTATACTCTTTAACCGCATCCTGTAATGCTGTCTTAAATTCCTCTTTCATCTTTGCAATTTCGCTTTCAAGTTTTTGCTTATATTCTTGCTCAAGTTTTTCTCTTATTTTTGTTTCATCCATTCCTTTTCCTCCTTCCATCATGCCCGGCATCATCCCAGGTTCGCCTTCGTCAGGGTCGTCTGGCTTCGTACCTGTTGCGTCTTGAATAAACTGCATAAGTTCATCTACTGCGCTATCGATAGCACTTGCTATCTTAGACAGCTTCTCTACATTAGCAGCCGACAATACAGCACCTGCCTTATCTACATGCATATCATCCACCTCCTTATGGAATTCTGGCGGTTCTTTATCAAATTCTTTGTAGTGCTTTGCAAGATGGTTATATACCGCTTCTTTATCTGCATCTGGTATGTCTACACCTCCTCTTGCACCAAGCAACGCAGCCATAGCAGCACGAACACCATTCCATACAACAGCATGTTGCCCATCTGCTTTGTGATGTGGTAATTTGTACGATTGTTTTACGTCTGGATTCTGGTCATCATACCAAGCGCACATAATTTTTAAGTCATCTACCGTTGCATTTTTAACTTCTTCGCCTGCATCCCATTGCTCGTCCTCTGGCGCTTTTGGCGTCTGCTTATATGGAATTGCGCCTTTGATTATCACGTTCTCACCTCCTTTTAGAAGGCCTTTTGCGCTCAATAGTGCTAATGCATTAGGATTGGCTGGTACAGGAACACACGATATTTCCAAAAGCTCGCTTTTCGTGTATATATAACCATTTGTATCCGGATTGATTTGAAATTCTTTTGGAATAAATCCTACGCTGAATGTTTTGAGATAACCACCTTCATACAATTGTTTTATTTCCTGTCCTAATTGTGTTGGTGCAAATTCAGGTTTGAATATCAACTTACCCCCCGATACTTGAATATCATTTGCTTTTCCCACAGGAGGCGTCCAATAGTCATGTGCCCACAACAAAACCGGATTTTTTTTAAAATTGTCTAGTTCCCAGCCATCTGCCTTGACAATATCACCTGAACGGTCAACTGTTTCATCACTTGCTATGCACCAAAAATCGCCTTGCTTTTCTGCCGTAAATTGTTTGAATTGTTTTTCCATTTTCTCACCTCACTCATCTATAACTGGAATAACAGTGCATCTACACTGGATGATATTTTCTGCGCTGCCATTTGGATCTCCGGGGAAATCCAATTCTTCGCCACCAACTATGAATGGCTCATCAATGCCAACTGTCTGACCATCAGCTTCTTGATGCCATTCTCGGACTCTTTCATCTTCTGCGGTCAGCCATGTTTTTCTGGATACAAGACCTGTTTGCCTGTATCCTTCGAGTGCTCCCGCATTTGCAGCAGGTACTGTCTCTGTCCTTGCAATTCTTTCTGCTCTGTATCCAGTCGCTGAAATATCAAATACCTCCGCAACACGTCTCATAATCTGGTCTATATCTTCACCGTTTGCATTTGCTTCTTCAAGCTGTTGTCTCAGCATTTCCTCCGTGTCCTGCGTTATCTGTTGAGCAAATTTGAAGGTTTTGTTTTGTATCCACTCAGCTATTCGGTGCAGGCTTGGGTCAAAATCCTTCTTTATCTTCATTGCCTTTGTGGCAAATACCTCATTGTAGGCTTGCTCTGCAAAGTCATTGTGGATTGTCTTTATTTGCTCATAGCCCACTTTGTAGAATTTATCCTTATATTTTTGTGCATCAAAAAAAGCACCTCGACCATTGCGGATGCTTTCTTCTACATCTTTTTGCATTTCCTCCCATATCGGTTTAAGTGCTTTTTTGAATTTCTTCTCATATTTTGTTTGTTGACCTACAAATTTTCTCCACGCTGTATTTGCACCTTTTGTTTTCGTCTTAAAAGATTTTGTCATGTCTTGTTCCTGCCCTGTTTCTACCTCTCCTTCTGATGTATCTGGTTCCACATCGCTTATAGGTTGCGGCATAATTTGATTAGAGATGTATAACACATCTCCACCATCTATATCCTCAAGCCCTAATAAATTTCTTGCTTCATTTACTGTCATTATGCCACTTTGAATGCCAACCTGTACCTTTTTGATGACTGTGTCTACATCTTCCGGTATTACTTGATTGAAGTCAAATATAATCTGTGTTTTTGGCTTAAACATTGGAATGAGTTCGTTATTGATTTTGCCTTCTAATTTCCTTAAACGTGGTTCAATCGTCCTCTTTGCAAAAGTGTATTCTGCTGCTTCGGCATTTGCACGATTGACGTTCTCTGATATGCCAAGAATTGACGCATGGACACCAAAGGTTGCAAGGATGTCATCTCTGTTTTGTTTTCTAACGTCCGTCAATTGCAAGTCTCGGATGCTGAATGCTGTCTGCTTGTATTCTGCACCGCCTTCCAATACTGCGATTTTATGCGCTTTGTCTACGCCTTGATGTCCTAGATTCCAACGTTCCTTTAGGTCTGTAAATTCATCTTCTGTTAGTACGTGTGGCACTGCAATATATCCACCCGGCACTGCCGAATTGTAGAAAAAGTTTCTTGCATATTGCTGTGCAAAACTGTCATTGTCTATCTGCAATCCTGCTGCCTGTGTTGGCCCTACGCCTTTATGAACATTGAGCGGATTCGGATACGTGATGTGTATGACCTCGTCTGGATCGAATGGTATGTTCTCACCGCCCCAGATGTAGATATATCCTTTGATGAAGTTGTCCTTGTCTGGTACTACCCACATCCTATCTGATGGCACAGGCCACATTTCCGCCGGCTGCCCCATACCATTCTTCGACAATGCCCAGTAGACTTCACCTGTAAGTTCAAGATAAATTTGAGACAGCTCTATAAATTCTTGAAACGGCATAAATGGATTTGGCTTTTGTAGCAACTGATATATCGGGCCATCTATGATGTCTATCTCTGTTCCTTGACTGTCTCTCGTGAATAGTCTCCATTCTGTCGCTGCGACTGACTGTGCTATTTTGGATACAGCTGCAAATACCCAGTTATTTTCTTGATATGCTTTAAGCCAGTCTGTTTCTTTTCTGTCAGGTGGTATCTGCCAATTAAGCGGATAGTAGCTAAATGGTGCTGACTTCTCTTTTGTATGACTGCGATTGAATATCCTCTGAAATATATTCAATATCTCACCTCCTAATTATACGAAAGAATTATTTCGTATCATATCCATCTGATTCTCACTTCGTTGTTGCTCATCAATGGCTGTAAGGCATACCTCATGGCATCACACGCGTGATTGTTCATGTCTACAGGTTCATCAAGTACATTGCCATCTTTGTCCTCTCGATACTTGTATGTCTGAATTTCTTTGATAGTATTAATACAGCTTGGGTGGATGTGTATTTTGTGCCGCTTAATCCAGTCAATACCGAAATTAATGCTGTCCTTGCCTTTTGTGCAGGCTTGTATTCTAAAGCCTGCTTTTCTGAATTCTTCTATTCTGTCTGGCTCTGCACTATCGGCTGTAATCATATATCGTTTATTTACTTTGTTTTTACACAGCTCTATCAATTGTGTATTTGTGAGATGTCTTTCGTATATCTCATCAAGTATATATATTTCATTGTCTTTGAATGCTACTTTCAAGAGTGCCGATGGATCATTATATCCAAAATCAAGTCCATAATAAATTGAGCTGTATCTGTTTTCGTCAAGTGGTATATCCTCAACAACATAATTTGTATAGACAAGATTTCCAAGGACACCCCATTCACCCAAAGCATAGATTTTGTAGTATGTTGCGTCTTGATTTTTTAGATCCTCAAGAACTTTTGCATATTCTGAATCAATGAATTTGTTGTCCAAATAAGTTGACTTTACAACTCTTGCATTGTCTTTTTTGAAATCAAAAAATACTTTTTTCAGCCAATGCAAGGCTGATATTGGGTTGAATGTGAGAATAATTTGTTTGTAGTTTTTTGTAGGGCCTCTCAATCTCAAATCCAACTGTTGAAAGTCTTTTTGTTCAAGCTCGCTTGCCTCCTCAATCCATATGCCTGTTATACCTGCAATAGATTTAAGTTTCTCTACATCATCAAGACCAGCAAAAATTATTTGATTGCCATTTATGCATGTAATAGTCATATCTGATTTATTTATCTTAAATATTGTGTTTAGATTCCATTGACTTATTATGTCTTGGAATAAAGAAAAGACACTATATCTAAGTGTCTTCGCAACTTTCCTAACAACGAGGAATCTATGAGGTTTTTCGGTCAATAACCGGACTAATATTTTTTGCACTGCAAACACAGATTTCCCACTACCAGCACCACCATACAAGATTAAATATCTGCTTGTATCTTTGTATAGTGGATAATATATGTCATTTGTTAAATCAGGCAATGCTGTTAAATCTATGTTAATCATTTTTATCTGCCGTTAATTCATCTGGCAATTTAACGACTATGTCCATGTCTGTTTTTAAATCAATGTTTTGTTTGTCTGCCGGTTTAATATCAAGTCTGTCAAGCACATCTTTTATCGCTTGCAAGCGTACTAATTCAGATCGTGCACAAAGTAATTTGTCTAATTCTCTCAGTGCTTTGGAGGACATACTCATGAGCTTACGTTCAATGTCTTTCTTCATTTCCGCTGTAAAATTATCAATAGCTTGTCTGAATTCTTCTTGCTTTTTCCACCGATACAATGTTGTACGTCCTATGGAACATGCTTTTGCTATTTCTTCATCAGTCATATTACCCTCGGCTATTAATTTAGCTGCCTCTAACTGTTTTTTTGTTAAACTCATAAGCACGCCTCCTTTCGTTTCAATTTGTTTCAAAAAAAACACTAAAAAAGAGCCCATTAGAGCTCTTCCATTAAATGTTTAATAAATATGTGTAATGCTTCATTTTGACTTTCATTATCCGATTTCAATGATAATGAATCATTATCATTATAGATAATCAGCACCTTGTAAATTTGATTAGGCTTTTTAGTAATTTTTATATCTTTTATTAAATTTAGAGGAATTATATGCATTTGCGTTTCGCCATTATATATTGATAATTTCAAAATACCATTAGCTGTTAATACAAACAATTCTTGTTGTTGATAATAAAACCCAACAATTTCATCTTCATTTAAAAATTCTCTTAAAAATTTTAGTAAAACACTCTCTTCTCTCGCATCGCTCAAGCTAAATCTGTTGCACCAATTTCTAAACATTTCATAATATGATTTTGTTATATCGTCCATAATTATCCCCTTTTTTTACTTTTACCATAATATTCTACATTTCTTTCTAAAATCCTTCTTTTTCTGCAAAAATTTAAGCCCAGGAAGGGGACACCTGAGCTTTTTCTTTTGTAAAATATCTATTATTCTATTATGCATTATAGCATAGATTTTTTTAAAAAAAGTCTTAGACTTTTTTT
>NZ_MSQD01000018.1 GCF_002102475.1 Thermoanaerobacterium sp. PSU-2
TTTCCCTCGCCGCTTATCGCGACATCGTCTATCTTACCACATTATCTTCTCTCTGTCAACTGCTTTCTGTCTGGTATTTTGTGGTGTCTTTATTCGCTCCTCAAAGAAGCGACGTATGTTAATATACCACTTCTAAAAAAATATATCAACATTAAAATATGTCTATATAAATCAAAATAGACGAGATAATGCAGAAATTACCGCAATTTTCTCGTCTATTCTCCTTTTTACGACTTAAAGTTTTATCAAAGAACCGTCATCTTTCGCGGATTCTATTATTTTGTCTATCACTAACTGACTTTTATAAGCTTCATCAAAAGTTGGTGTTTCTTTATGTACTATTTTCCCCTCTACAATGTTTAAGAAGAAATTCATAAGGCTTGCTAAATGCATGTCTACCATAAATCCCAATGAATACTTAGGATCTGGATATATAGTTTCTAAGTATTTTGAAAATATACTTTTATTTTTATAAGCGCCAATCGTATATTGATTTTCATTTTTTACATATAGATGAGCATATCTGGGCTCCTTTGTAGATATTTTTATTGAACCTTTTGTACCATATATTAAAAATTGTGTTTCTTCCTCAATTTCTGCAGATATCCTCGATGTCTCAACAGTACCCCAAGCACCATTTTTCATGGTTATTCGCACTTCTGTCCAATCGTCTACGTCTACTTCTTCGTAATCGCCTACAGTCTTCGATACAGGCCTTTCTTTAAAATATGTCTTTGAGTTTGCTCGAACTTCATCTACTTCTCCTAACATAAATCGAACAGCATCAATAAGATGTATGCCCAGATCTATTATTGAACCGCCACCAGATGTATCAAAGCGCATTTTCCACGACATAGGTCTTTTCGGGTCCAAATATCCGGAGTGCAACATTAAAGCTTTAAAATTAAGCACATCTCCTATTTCACCATTTTTAATCATATCCCTTGCTTGGTTTATTGCAGGCATAAATCTGTACATCAAAGCTGCTTGATTTATTATATTTTTATCATTTGCCATGTTTGCCAGCTCTAACGCTTCTTCACCATTTAATCCAATAGGTTTTTCAAGGTACACATTCAAATTTCTTTTCATTACTTCGATGGCTTGTTGTTTGTGTAAGAAATTAGGAGTACATATATCAACAGCATTTAAGTTTTTATCTTCTAACAATTCGTCAACGGTTTTTACACCGCCTTCAAAAAAGTAAGGTATACCATTTATGTCATTTTTACATACTGAGCCGAATTTGATTTTAAATGGTAGGTTTTTAAAAATCAAAGGCATTGCAAAACATGCGGTAGCATGAATAGTCCCAATGTATCCCAAACCCACAAATCCTAATTTTATTTCCTTTGCCATAGCAAACACCCTTTCGTTAAAAATTACCATATTATCTATTTATAAATTATACTACATACCTGTATGATTATAAAATTCATCAGAAATCAAAAAGCGGAGGCAATCGCTCCGCATCAAAATTTTTAGTTTATTAAATCAACAGTATAGCTTAGATTATTGTCATTAACACCAATTTTAACTGTTGATGGATCTATTTCATTCCCAATAGAAAAACCTAAGTATGTATTTATATCTACTATCGGCGAAAAAGCATACAGTGTCTTCTTTGATTTTCCACTTGCTTCATCGACGATAAAAATATCACCTGTGTCATTCCTTTTTACAAAATAATAGGACTTTTTTCCAAAGATGTCTTTTGATATGTTTATTACATTTCCATCAACCTTGTAAAACTTTTTTTCGTCGATGTTGTATATGATGCTATCATTCTCATCTGCATCTTTTAAAAGTATGTTGTCATCTTTATACATTGCACTTCCTATTTTAAATCCGACATCATAATTATTTAAGCTTTTACCCGTTAGCACATCTCTTAAGGTAAATGTCTTATCTTCGTAAGCATACAAATTGTCATAATCTATGCATATCAAGTTGCCAGACGATATTTTGCTGTCATCTTTAAATATTCCATTGCCATCATAAAACACCTTTCCCATGTCATCAATACATACATTATTAGCATCAAATGGAAGGTTTTTAGCATATATTTTAAAATTGTCTAAATTTACAATATACGCTTTTGATGGTTTATCATCATCTAACAAAACTAAGTATTTTTCCAAGGGCGACCAATTGACATTTACTTTATCAATATCACCTGAATATATATTACGAAGTTCACCTGTATTAACATTTATTAAATATATTTCATCATCCGACAAACTATTGCCTCCTACCGCAAAATTTCCATAAGGACTGAATATAAATTTTGTCGATTTATTGCCTTGGAAATACTTTAAATTGATTTTTTCTGCATCTATTACCTTGTAAAACTTTTTGTTTCTAAATAGCACCAAAGCTTTTCCATCGTATATAAGAAGCTTGTCGTAATTTGCAAATACAATTTTCTTATAAGCATTGTCATCCGCATTTGAGTAAACAAAATTGTACTGAGGAAGATTGACTTCAGGAAGTCCGTAATACAATTTTTTATAATCTACTTCCATTTTATTAACTTCTTTGTTCTTTACTGTGTTTGCCGTTTTAACGCTATTTTCAACAGGTTTTGCTTTCCCACACGACACAAGAATTGCACATGCCAAAATAACTAACACAGCTATTTTTCTCATTATTGAACAACCTTTCGTTTTTTTATTAAATTATATGCCAAATCAAATCCATTTTATACCAATCATAACACGCTTGTGCAAAATTTGGAATAAAATCATTTTCAATATTGATTTTGGCTATTCTTAGCTGATATAATATAGTTATAGATAAAAAAAAGAAAGGGTTGAGAAATATGGAAAAATGGGAATGCACAGTTTGCGGGTACATATATGATCCAGAAGTTGGCGACCCAACGCAAAATATACCACCAGGAACTAAGTTTGAAGATTTGCCAGATGATTGGGTATGCCCTGATTGTGGTGTAGGAAAGGATCAGTTTGAAAAACTATAAAAATAAGGAGCATTGCTCCTTATTTTTTTGTAACGTATAGTATGTCATTTGTTTCATATACTGCAAGAAAAACGTCTTTAAAATTCGATATGCTGTAAGCGTGCAAATTTTCCATAAGCCACTTTTCATCTTTTCCAATCATCTCTAAATTTCTGTGCAACACTATTCCATCTTCAATGATAGCTATAGGAGCATGTATAGGGGCCTTTCTTATGTCCAGATCCTTCAATGTCACACTTTGACTGTCTACATTCTTTATTATACTTATCTTCCCGTTGCTTTCTAAATATGCAGCATGAACATCTCTAACACTCAAAACATTGTGGAGTCTAAGCTCTGTCATCAGCAAATCTAAGTCTATTTTGCCTTTTTTTAATCCGCTTTTTATGATTTCACCTTCATATATAAGCGGTATGACATCCAAATCAACCATTTTCCTTAATTTAGTGTATTTCATCGTAAAAAAATTAAACAGAATGTACAAAACAGCAAATGTTACACTTGTAATCACAGGGCCCCTCAAACCTAAACTGCTGTCAGAAAGTTGATGAGCAATGATGTTTCCAAAGGCTATAGATATGACAAAATCGCTCATCTTCATATTAGAAAGAGTTCTCTGCCCCATTATTCTTAAAAGAAACAAAAGTAAAACATAAGCAGTTAATGCTCTTAAAACCCATGAGGCCAATGTAAGGTCGCCGTATCCTTCCCAAAACTTTTGCATTGTATCACCTCATGGTTATTGTTCCACTTAACACATCTTATAAATCATAACTTATATCAAGCGCCTTTACCGAATGAGTAATTGCACCAACTGATATAATATCAACGCCTGTTTTAGCCACTTGCAATATATTGTCTTCATTGATATTTCCAGATGCCTCTAATATTGCTTTGCCATCAGTTATTTCAACAGCTTCCTTCATCATGCCAATAGTCATGTTATCAAGCATTATAATATCTGCTCCGTATTTCAGCGCTTCTTTCAGCTCGTGGATCGTCTCAACCTCTATTTCTATTTTCTTAGTATGGGAAACACTGTTTTTGATCATAGTCAATGCGTTTTTAATTCCTCCAACTGCTTTTATGTGATTATCTTTTATTAAAATCCCGTCAGATAAATTGTACCTATGATTAATACCACCGCCTACCAAAACTGCATATTTGTCAAAATACCTTAAGCCAGGCATCGTCTTTCGCGTATCTGTCAATTGAGCCTTAGTTTCACTTATTATGTCCTTAAGCATCCTGACGTATGTGGCTATTCCTGACATCCTCTGCATAAGGTTTAGTGCGACTCGTTCCGCCTTAAGGCAAGAATTCAGTTCACCATAAGTCTCTAATATCAAATCACCTTTTTTAACAGCATCACCATCTTTAAAATACTTTACATGCTCTATATCTTTATCAAAAGCATTAAAAACCATCAAAAAAGCATCAATACCAGCTATTATACCGTCAGCCTTTGCATATAAATATCCTTTAGCTTTTACACCTTTAGTTATAAGCAAATCTGTAGTAATGTCGCCCCACGTTAAATCCTCCAAAATATAGTTATCTATCAATTTTTGTGCTATAATCCTGTCCATCAAAATAAATTTCATCTCCTTTTATCAATATATGTCTTCTGTACATTTCATTTTCTTCCGGGTAATCAGTTCTAAAATGACTTCCTCTGCTTTCCTTTCTTAAAAGAGCAGATATTGTCATGTACTTGCTTAAAATGTATAAACTTAAAAGTTCGCTTTTCGCCCTATCATCTGCATTCATGTAAAGTATATCTCCATGAAGTTTTAGCCAATTAAGCATTGTTTTTAAGCTGCTTTCACTTCTTATAATGCCAACATTCGCCTCCATAAGATGCTGCAGCTTATGCCTCAGTTTATTTACATCTATTTCCATATCAATCTTATCATAATTGTAGAAATGAGAAGGTACAATCTTATTGTTTAAATATTTTTTTGAATCGCTAACAGCCCTCGTGGAAAAAACTAAACCTTCCAACAATGAATTGCTGGCAAGCCTATTAGCTCCTTGTACGCCAGTACAAGCACATTCTCCACAAGCGTAAAGCCCTTTTATAGTAGTTTCTCCGTTTAGATCTGTAGCGATTCCACCCATATAATAATGTGCAGCAGGTGATACAGGTATATAATCTTTTTCAATGTCAATACCCATTTTTTCAATTTTTTCGAATATAGAAGGAAAGCGCCTCTTAAACAAACTTTTGTCTATATTTGAAACATCCAAGTATACATAATCTATTTTGCTTTTGCGTATTTCGCTTAAAATTGCTCTGGAAACCACGTCCCGTGGCGCAAGCTCTTTTAACTCATGATAAAATGGCATAAACCTTACACCTTTTTCGTTTCTAAGTATGCCACCTTCACCTCTTATAGCTTCAGTAATGAGAAACCTTTCCCCATCCTTGCCATGCAGTGCGGTCGGATGAAACTGCATGAATTCCATATCTTTCAACACTGCACCTTGTCTTGCTGCAAGTGAAATGCCATCACCCGTTGATGTGTCAGGATTTGTCGTATTTAAAAAAAGATTTCCGGCACCGCCCGTTGCTAATACAACCACTTTTGCCCACACGATGAAAAATTGATTTGAAACCAAGTTCTTCGCTAAAACACCTTTCACCATATTATCTTTTACAAGCAAATCAAGAACTAAAGTATCCTCGAAAATTTTGACACCATCTAAAACAGATATAAGTCCATTTATTATTTCTCTACCAGTGTAATCTCCCGCATGTATTATCCTATTTGCAGAATGTGCCCCTTCCCTTCCTAGCTCAAGCTGACCATCCTTCTTGTCAAAGTTAACGCCCAAATCAATAAGGCTCTTAATATTTAATGGCGCCTCTTTAACTAAGACTTCTACAGCTTCTCTGTCACATAGCCCCGCACCAGCATAAACAGTATCTTCTATGTGAGACTGAAAGCTATCTACTTGAGATATTACACAGGCTATACCGCCCTGTGCCAATGATGAACTTGAGTGGGAAAGTCTATCTTTGGTCAACAAAAAAACTTCTCCATAGTCCTTTGCCAAATAGGCTGCATTAAGGCCAGCTATACCACTGCCAACTATTGCATAATCGCTCATGTAGCTTTCCACTTCATTAGAATCAAAATTTACGCTGTAGCTCATTTTACATCTAACATCCTTCTAATTGGAATAATAGCTTTTTGTCTAATATCGTCAGGGACTTTTACCTCTGGCCGCAAATTCTCAAGACTATACAAAACATCTTCAATTTTCGTCTTCTTCATGTTGGGACATACCAGCTTATTAGAAGGAAGTATGAATTTTTTATCAGGATATTTTTTCTGCAATTGATGTAATATGCCATCTTCTGTGCATATTATAAATTCACTGGCATTGCTGTCTTTTACAAATTTTATCATACCAGATGTAGAGAAAACTCCATCTGCAATATCTAAAACATCTTCTCTGCACTCTGGATGAGCCAATACCACTGCTTCAGGATATTTTTCCTTTGTCAATTGGACTTCAAGTCTTGACAACTTATTGTGAGTATTACAGTATCCTTGCCAAATTATCATATTTCTCCCTGTCACCTTTTCTACATAGCGTCCCAAATTTTTGTCTGGGACAAAGATAATCTCTTTCTCCTTTGGTATTGTATTTACTACTTTTACAGCATTGGCAGATGTACAGCATATATCGCTTAACGCTTTTACTTCTGCAGTAGTGTTGACATAGCTTACAACATAAGCATCTGGGTGTTGTTCTTTTAACCTTAAAAGTCCATCATAGTCAGCCATTTCAGCCATAGGGCAACCTGCACCTATATTTGGAAGAAGTACCATCTTATCAGGTGACAGTATGCTGGCGGTTTCAGCCATAAAGTGGACACCGCAAAATACGACTACATCTGCATCTGTCTCTGCCGCCTTCCTTGATAATTCCAGTGAATCTCCAATGAAATCAGCGATATCTTGAATCTCTGGTCTTTGATAAAAATGACTTAATATAACTGCATTTCGCTCTTTCTTAAGCTTATCTATTTTATTTAAAATGTCTTTATCCATTTGTATTTCCCCTTTTATAAATTTAATAATATTTTAGCACTTGTATAGTTTATTGTCTATAATGCTGTATATACATAGAAGTGTGATTTCTTTTATTTGCTACTAATATTGTCTTATAAAAAAGCTTTTTATATGCCAACTAAAAATTTTATTATATACTAAAACATTGCGCTGTATGATTTTGTATGGTGAGAAAATAGTAATATAATATTGTTGTGATAAAAATAAATGGAGGGATTTCAATGAATGTTATCGAATTAGCAGCAGAACTCATGGCTTTGTCTGCAAGAACAGCACCAAAAGCATCCGGTCAAGACTTTATAGAGACAAAAGTCATAACCGGAGACGATTTAAAAAGACTTAATGAAGATATGGTTAAATACGGAATAGAATCTGGAAAGAAAAATTTCGATAGGGACGGCAAAAATGTCGAAAGATCTGGCGCCGTGCTGCTTGTTTCTCTTAACAAGCCAAAAAAAGCTGGTTTAAACTGCGGAGCTTGCGGATACAACAAGTGCGATGAGCTGCCAGATTTCAAAAAAGGAACAGAATTTGACGGCCCTATGTGCGCTTGGAGGCTTATCGATCTGGGCATTGCAATAGGATCTGCAGTGAAAACTGCCAGCATGCTAAACGTAGACAACCGAATAATGTACAGGATCGGCATAAGCGCAAAGAGATTAAATCTTATAGATGGTGAAATCGTAGTAGGCATACCGTTGTCAGCTACGGGAAAAAACATATACTTTGATAGATAAAAAGGGCATGGCAATAACCATGTCCTTTCTTACATGTTTCTAAATCCCTCACCTAAAACCTCATGGGCTGTAGACAAAATCACGAAAGCTTTTGGGTCTATTTTTTTGACCACATTTCTTAATGTGGTTACTTCGCTTCTATTTACAACCACAAGCAAAACGTTTTTTTCCTGCTTAGAATATCCTCCAACACCTTTTAGCTCCGTAACACCTCTATCCATGTCGTACAGGATGGAATGGCTTATTTCCTCGTATTTATCTGAGATAATTATAGCAATTCTTTCGTAATCGGTTCCTTCTTGAATGACATCTATGACCTTTATCGCAATAAATTCTGTTGCTAATGCATATAAAGCAAGCTCCGGACTAAACTCGATTCCAGCTAATGCGATTATTATAAAATCTATGATAAGCAAAATCCTGCCAACGGTCAGAAAAGGTATGTACTTGTGAAGCGTCATTGCTGCAAGGTCAGTGCCACCTGTAGTAGCACCGTACTTTATAACTATCCCAAGGCCTAAGCCCATTATAAGGCCTCCATAAACAGCCGCCAGCATCGGGTTATGGGTCATAAGCTTTAAAAACGATAGGGCATCAATTGAAACACCAAGAAGCAAAGTAGAGTACAGCGTCTTAGCTCCAAAAACCGAACCCAAAACTTTGATGGATATTAAAAAAAGAGGAATATTTATGAGGAGTGTGACGGCTCCAACAGGCCACTTAAAAATATAATTTAAAACGATGGCAAGACCGCTTACACCACCAGGAGCAATCTGGTTTGGTATCAAAAATAGATCAAGTGATAAAGTAAGCAGCAGTGTACCTATTGTGATCCAGATAAAATCCATTACGATCTTTTTTACCTTTTCGCTCATAAAAATGTGTCCTTTCTTACATCACTTTGGTTTTTTTGAAAAAAGCACTTTAACCGCAAACTTAGGCAATGCCATCATTCGCTTATATCTCCATGGCTCTTTCAAAAGGCGATAAAACCACTCTAACCCCAACTTCCTGTATATTTCTGGCGCGCGAGTGACTTTCCCTGCTATAACGTCAAAGCTTCCGCCAACGCCAATTGCCACTTTTGCTTTTAATCTATTTTTATTCTCGTATATCCATTTTTCTTGTTTTGGTGCGCCTAATGCGACAAATAATAAATCTGTATTCTTCTCATTTATGTCTTTTATGAATTCCGCTTCATCGTCTTTACTAAAATATCCATCGTGAAATCCAACTATGTCGATTTCACTGTACTGCCTTTTCAAATTAAGATATGCGCCTTTCACCACATCAGATTTAGCACCTAAAAGATATATCTTATACTTTTTTTCAGCGGCAACTTTTATAAGCTCCATCATCAAATCAAATCCTGCAACTCTCTCCGGAAGCTCTTCCTTGTAAATCTTTGATGCAAAAATAACACCACTGCCATCAGGAACATTTAAGTCTGTCTTGTTTAAAATCTCCTTATACTCAGGATCTTTCTGCGCCATCATTACAATCTCAGCATTTGGAGTGGCAATCATATGAAGTCTATCTTCAGATAAAAATTTTTCTACAGCATCAACAGCTTGTTTCATATTAACTTTATCAATCGGCACATCGAAAATCACAAACCTTCCAACCATCTTTACACCTCGTCATCATTATTTTTTAAATATACGAAGTTGTTTTTAGACAATTCTCTTAACGCTTTAAGATGAATTTTTAAATTCTCTATAAACTCATCTCTATTGTTTAAAATAGATTCAGCATAGTTGACTATTTCATCTGAAGAAAACTTGTCTATCTTAAAAATCTTTGAATCGACTGAATTCAAAAAACCATCAATTTTCGGATCGTAAGATATGCCTATAAATGGCACTAATGCCACCAAAGCAAATATCAGTGAATGAAGTCTTACCCCAATAAGTAAACTGCATTTTTTTATTATTCCCAATATTTCATTAGGCTCGTACTTACCTCTTATGACCTTATAAGGAGATTTTAAGTAGTTAGCTACCTTCTTACTCTCTAATTCATCTTTTTTATAGTAAAATGGCAAAAAAACAACTTCTAAGTTGTACTTTGTTGATATGGCATCAATAGCTTTAGCAAGCTCTACTCGCGATAATTCATTGTTTCCCCACTCTCTGGTACATACAACTATGTACCTATTCTTATCGATTTCCTCGTCTTCCAATATTTTCTCTATTCTTTCATCGCTGCAGACATTTAAGTTAACGACAGGATCAGCAGCGAGAATAGCATTTTTTTCGATATTAAGTTCTTTTAAAATAGAGAGCGAATCCTTGTCTCTTACCGTAATCATGTCTACCTTTTTTAATAAAAAATTAGCCAAAATTTTATTGTATTTGTGCTGTATAGGCCCTATTCCTTGTCCTACGATGTACACTTTTTTTCTCAACAAAATACCTAAAAAGATTATTGATAGATAGTACCATAAGCTTTTGCTGCTTGTGACATCTTGTATTAAACTTCCACCGCCGCTTATAATGACATCAGAATCCCTTATCCCGTTAAAAATATCTTTAAGTGAATTTCGATTTATAGACTTTACACCGTACTTAGATGAAGTAACATAAGGCGCATTTGAAAGCACCGTGATGTCATCTACACCTCTTTCTTTAAGTCCGGCGACGATGCACTCTAAGACAGCATCATCGCCAGTGTTTTCAAAGCCATAATACCCCGATATCAAAATTTTCATTATCTTTACCTCCACGGCTTAATAAAAGTAAGTAAAATCAATTGTGAACATTCTTTATCTTTATATATCTCATAAAAACATCAACAACTTTTAATGCAACTAACCCTATTATAAGCCCAAACACCCAGCTTATTACAGTACGCTCTAACGCAATTTTAAGCACGCTTTCCACATGACTCATAGTATTAGGCATCGACAGTATTCCAATAGATGCCAGTATTCCAAGTATAAAATTCATTGATTTTGATTTCTTTTTAGCAGCGTATATGCTTAATATTAAAGCAGGATATCCAACTAAAAATTCCTTCGTCCTTGGCCTTGCTACAAGGTAATGTTCAAGCAAGCTTCTAAACTTAAGCTCTATAGATGTAGGCTTTATGATTGGTGAATTGCCTGTTCGCGAAATATATACAATTCCTACAAAACCAGCTATCAAAACAGCCAATACATGCCATATCTTAATCTCTGTATTTAGTATCTTAATGGAAGCATCAGTCAATTTCTTAAATGTATTTATATTCCACACTTTATAGCCGTAATACGCTATATACACTACCACCGGTACCGTAAATGACAACTTCACGCCTCTAAAGTAGTCTAACTTCAACATGTATTTGCTGTCTGCCATAATCGCCGCAATTATTAACCCACCGGCTAAAGATATTAAAACAGTCTTAAAGAAAATGTAAAGCGAATCTCTCACATAATGGCCATCTTCTCCGCCATCGATAATCTTTTTGCTGCCATCGATGAAATACCCTATAGCCAGCGATGGATATATTATAGATGACAATAAAGCTACTGATTTGACGCCAAGGTCATTGTACTTTGTTAAAATCAAAAGCGCCGATATGACGATGCCTAAAATCGTAAGTATTAAGGAGTACCTTTCCCTAAGTCCAAAAAGCATTAAGAGGAGAATTCCACCTGCAACAACGCCTAAGGAAATCAACACTTCTATTATCTTTGATTGATGAATCGGGCTTAAAGGCTTTACTACGCCTAAATTAAGTCCTGCATAATTCACAAGGTCATTTATCTCTTTCAACATGGATATGTTCTGCTTCAAATTGTAATTTTGAGACTTAGTCGTATCGACTTTTGCTCTAATGTATATAATTCGCACATCTCTCTCTATGATAGATCTGTACCATCTATCAACTATTCCACTTGTATCGTACTTAGCTGTCTCAGCTTCAGAAAGGCCGTAAACTTTAGCTCCATCGTAACCGTCAAATTTCGTAAACTTTTCTGTTCCAGCTTGTAAGCTTTTGCCCATAGGTGTATCAATAATTCCGATAGCGATTCCGTTCTTTTTAAATAAAGATGCCGCATACGATATTTTATCAGGGTTTCCCAATACATCATTTCCGCCAAACACTACTGTCTTCACGCCGTAATGTTTTAAAAGCTCTACGTAGTTTTGTATGTCTTTGTCTTTTATGCCATTGTAATTTTCAACCCTTGGTATTATATCAAGACCCAATGATTTTACCATGTCTAAATCATTTTTGTCAAAACCTAAGCCTTGGTCAGCAAAAGTGTCCATGTCTTCGTTTAAGATAAATGCATAGTTATTCCCATTTTTTAAAATAGTCAACTTGCCAGACGGTACCCTTTTAGTCAAAGATGACTTCAAGAAATCATAAGTCGAAACATCGTCTGTAGTTACAACGATATAATCCTTCTCGATCCTTTTTTGGCTGTCGCTTAAGCTTTTAATGTATGACGTCAGTGCAGAATTGCCAGCGGTATTCTTAAGGTTATAAATATTTTCCACATCCGACATTTTGTAAAGTGCTATTTTGCCGATTTCCTGAAGTCTGTTTAACGTTACTTCAGGTACTGCCACTCCTTTTAAGCCGTTATCTTTTAATGTTGTCAGAACTTCCTGTACACTCATTCCCGTATTCTCAGCCAAATTTTCAAAGTTATAAAGGTCAGCCACGGTTTCCACCGTGTTGTACTTATTTTCAATGCTAATTCTTGATACATCTACAATTGCAGATACTGCTAATGATAGTGCTACAAAAAATACGAGTATTTTCTTTAGACTCAAAGAATATCTCTCCTTCATTATTTTAGTATTGTATCACTTGAATTATATCACTTTAATATAACCTTGGGCAATACCATATTTTAGAAAAAAATAAAGCGCTTTAAAGCGCATTTTAATTTTTTGTGTATTTTCCCATTACCACGATTATAGTATCAGCTTTCGCCTTTATTCCTCTGCCATCTGACCGTGGGAAAAGCAACAGATGATTTGCTGGTATCAATGCATTGTTTTTTAAATCTTTTCCACCTGTCAAATCCGATACGCCATCAGTGCTGGTGACAATCGTTGATGTATTGTCAGTTCTGACTATAGCCTCAGATCCTTGATAAAGTGTGATGCTTTCACCAGGTTTTAGTTCGACTATGTCGTAATTGCTGCTTGATGTGCTTGCTTTACTATCTATGTAGCTTTTTAAATCATCATACTTGCTATCTACATAGCTTTTTGTGACTATCGGATCCTGTTGACTACCGGGATCTTGAGTCGAATCAGCGTACACAATTCCAATTACAGCTAACATCACAACAAATACCAATATCAATCCATAAATCTTCTTCACAAGCTAAGCCCCCTTCTTTAATTTTATTTTATACAAAAAATTTGCCTATTTCAACAAAAATCTCTTTAAATCGCGAAAAATGCCATAAAAATAAAAGGACATTTTTCTAATCTGTCCTTAAAAATCTATCAATCCAAGGCTTATCTGCAATGCCTCATTTACTTTTTCCATCATCTCTTGGTCAAAATGGCCTATTTTTTCCCTTAGCCGCTTTTTGTCTATAGTCCTTATTTGTTCTAATAGAATAACTGAATCCTTATTAAGACCGTATTCCGTTCCATTTATCTCAACATGTGTCGGCAATTTAGCTTTGTTTATCTGAGATGTTATTGCTGACACGATAACTGTAGGGCTGTACTTATTGCCGATATCGTTCTGTATTACAAGTACGGGCCTAACACCACCCTGTTCTGAGCCTATGACAGGGCTTAAATCAGCATATAAAATATCTCCACGCTTTACAATCATATCAATCACACTTTTTCAATTTCTTTTCGTATCCGTTAAAGCATTCGTTGTCAGCGGTTAGGCCCAATTCCGCAAGTTCTGCATTTATAGCCGCCATCTCAAGGTACCCTTTCTTCATGCTCTCCCTTATCTTCATCTTCTTTCTCTCTTTAATGTATAATTTCATGGCTTCTCTTATAAATTCACTGCGGTTTCTATTTTCCATAGCTGCAAGTACATCAACTTCCTCCAGTAAGCTTTCCGGCAAACTGACGAGTATTCTTTTTGTCTCGCCCACAATTATGACCTCCTAACACACTTATATAATTTATTATATACTGCTATATATATTAATGTCAATCTTTATTATTTTTATACATAATATTATATTTAACATTTTAAATAATTTTCTACTTTTGTTATCTCTCCATTAAATATATATATTCTTGGTACCCGTCTGGATATTCCACAATATACTTCATAAGAAATAGTTTTTAATTTATTTGCAATTTCATCAGCGCTTATGAATTTGCCATCTGCTTCTCCCATAATAGTAGCAATATCTCCTTCCTTAACATCTTCAATCTCTGTCACATCAACCATACATTGATCCATGCATATTTTACCAACTATAGGAGCATATTTGCCATTTATTATGACATTGTGATTATTTGATAAAAGCCTATTTAAGCCATCTGCATACCCTATAGGCAAAGTAGCTATGCGGCTTTTTCTGTTTGTCCTATACGTTCTGTTGTAGCTTATATATTCTCCTTCACCCACATCTTTAACATAGACGACTTTCGATCTTAATGATATAGTGGGACGTAAATCAATTTTTTTATTGACTTCAGTTGAAGGAAAACTTCCATAAAGTATAATCCCCGGTCTTACCATGTCAAGGTGTGTTTCAGGCATGTCTAATATTGCAGCACTGTTTGCTATGTGCCTAATAGGAATGTATATACCAGACATTTTAAGCCTTTCTATAAGACTTAAAAAAATTTCAAGCTGCCTTAACGTGTACTCCTTGTCTTTTTCGTCTGATGACGAAAAATGGCTAAATATGCCTTCAATGTTGATTCCAGCAAGATTTGACATGGATAAAATCTCCTCATAAGCTTTATTCATGTCATTGTAGCCGATGCGACCCATCCCTGTATCTATCTTAACATGAATCTTAGCATCTTTGCCAAGCTTTTGAGCCACCTTTGCTACCTCTTTTACGTAACTTAGCTCAAATGCTGTCTGAGTAATATCGTGCTTTACAATCACATCAGCAAACTTTGCTGGAGTATATCCTAAAATGAGTATTGGCTTTGATATACCCTGCTCTCTTAGTTCCAGAGCCTCGTCTATTGTTGCAACAGCCAGATAATCTACACCACAATTTATCAATTCCTTCGACACTTCATACGAACCATGCCCATAGGCATTCGCCTTGACTACTGCCATTATGCCAGCATTTTTATCAGTGATTTTTCTTATCTCTTTGTAGTTGTGAATTATATTATCCAAATTAACTTCTGCCCATGTTGGTCTATACAAATTAAGCATAATTACCTCCAAATCAAATTAAAGAATTTAAAATCATCAGTGCTTCGTCAGAACTTATTTTTTCATTAATCATCAAATCAACAATGAGACCATTTCTATCTAAAATATATCTATTCCCTCTTTTATAATAAATAGTATTTCCAATGCGCCCTTTATCAAAGCCTTTCCCATCAAAAGCGCTAACACTTTCAACAATTTTTATTATATCATTACCGTTTAAATATGTTAAATTAATTGAATTATTATTTGACAAATCTACACTTATATTTTCAAGAGTATACCCTTTAGGAATGTATCCAGGAAATACTGGGTTTATGCCTGAGTATTTATATACATCTTTTATATCTACAGACATGTTAATATCAGTGCGGAAGTACCTGCTGAATGTAGAAATATCTTTTTCGGCAAAAAGGCCATCATCTAACTCTGGATTATACACGAAATTTGCGTACTTCATCTCAGCAAAAACCTTCCCATTTATGTCGTAAATCTTCATAGATACCGGTTTATAATCTTTTTTCGAAAATTCAACCGATTCACTGTACATAAAAGTATTCCCGTTTAAAATAGGAACATCGATTTGATAAAATTCGCCGTCTTCACTTTCTTTTATCTCGCCGGCTTTTTTAAAATTATCTATAAATGATGAAAACATGGAATATGCAGGTATGTTTTCGCTATCATCCTCTATAAATGTCTGATTTATTTTTGAAAAATACACGTAACTCCTATTGCCGTCGTACACGATGACTTTATCAGGTTTATTAGACTCATCGTATATTTCCATGCGGTACTTTCCATTTTTATGAAACTGCTTCATGGTATATCTCTTTATATTTTTATTATTATTAAGCTGAACTTCAACATCTGAAGTATAACTTTTTAAACTTTGAATTGCTTTTTTTACATTTGAAGGCACATCTAAGTGAGACTTTTTTATGCATCCTGACAAAAAAATTGTCAATATAAGCAATAGCACAAACAAAAGTCTCCTCAATCACATCACCTCTTTACATTTTCATTGCATATGGAATATATTCAAGTATGTTTGTCGCAGTAAGTCCGTATTCTCCATACTTTTCTGAAGCCATATCACCTGCTTTTCCATGGTAGTAAACTCCGTAAATGGCCGCTTTTACCCCTTTTAATCCCTGAACCAAAAATGACGATATCATGCCGGTCAAGACATCTCCAGAGCCTGCCGTAGCCATACCCGGATTCCCTGTACAATTAATATATATGCCTTCAGTATCGTTTCCTATTACTGTTCTTGAACTTTTAAGAACAAGTGTCGCTTTATACTTTGAAATGAACTTTTCAACAGTTGCGTATATATTATTATTTATATCATCAACAGAAACTCCTAATAATCTCGACATCTCGCCCATATGTGGTGTCAAAATTACATCTTTGCCGATTATCATATCCACTGAATCAGATATAGCATTCAATGCATCAGCATCAAGAACTAATGGTTTTTCAAGCTTTAATATGACTTCTTTTACAAACTCTTTTACATTGGAGCTATTTGTAAGCCCAGGCCCTATCGCCACAGCATCGACAGTATTCGCCAACTTTAATACTTCGCCAACTGAACCTAAATAAAATGCTCCATCTTTGTCATCCAATCCATACGTTATAATTTCTTTCAAACTGCTTTGCATAATTCCTTGTATAGCCTTTGGCACAGCTAATTTAACTATGCCACATCCTGTCTTTATTGCGCTCATAGCGCACAAAGCTGCTGCACCAGTCATGTCTTTTGAACCAGCTACAATCAAAAGCTTGCCATAATCTCCTTTATGGGTATTCTTATATCTTTTAGGCAATACAACATCGTACTGTGAAATCATATTGTATCTGCACTTAATATTGTCGACTAAATTATTCGGTATGCCTATGTCGGCCACAACCACTTTCCCAGCATAATCTACACCCGGATATACAGCAATCCCCTTTTTCATAAACTGCATAGTTACCGTAGCATTTGCTTTTACCGCACAGCCTTCTACCTTACCATTGTCACCATTTATTCCTGATGGTATATCGACAGATATGACGTATTTGCCAGATCCATTCACAATGTCTATGATGTCTTTGCTTATACCTGACACTTCTCTGTCGAGACCTGTTCCATATAGCGCATCTATGACTAAATCAGATTCTTTGATGCTCTTTTCAAGAAATTTTAGTTGCTCTTTTTGAAGGATTTCTGCCACGTAAATCCCCATATTGATTATTATGTCGAGGTTTTTCTTTGCATCACCAGAAATCAATCCTATACTTGATACTACAAAGACCTTCACATCAAAGCCTCTGTTGAAAAGGTATCTTGCAGCAACAAAGCCATCTCCGCCATTATTTCCTTTACCGCACATAATCACCACATTATTTCTATTGCAACTAATCAGGTATTCCGCACCATGTTCTGCCACAACGCGGCCGGCATTTTCCATAAGGCACATAGACGGTATTCCAAGAGAATTTATGGCTATAGATTCTATTTCTCTCATTTCTCCATTTGATACGATCTTCATAAACATCATCTCCGTTATCGTTCTATTAATGTTATTATAAACTTAAAGCTGCAATAAAAAAAGAAGGCTTTAAGCCCTCATATTGCAATTTTGCATTCTTTTGCGTATTCATCGTAATCATCTATGTATTGATAATATAAATCATCCATTATGTCTGACAAATGCAGCGGTGACAAGTCATCGATGCAAAATCTCTTTGCCATATCTTCCACTTTGTCTTTGTATGGACTTACATGAACTACTACATCACCAAGCTCTTCCTTCACTATACCCTTCTCAGTTATCTGCTCCGCAATTTCGATTCCGTACGACGGCACATCAACATTTTCGCCGCCATTAAATACTTTTACCTCTGATTTTACTACAGCGTATTTCCTCACTATCGTCTTGTCACCATAGTTTATTGTCGATACGTACTCGCTTACTCTTTTGTAATACATAATTTTACCCCCTTAATTCGTTCTAAGCTTTGAATTTTTATCAAAAATTTACTATTAAAGTAAAAATTCTATTATAATATTCTATTTATCCCTCAAAAATCCTTCTTTTTTTTAGAATATTTTTTATCGACAGAAAATGATATAATGTTCCACTTGTAAACATTTAACGCCACACAAATAGCCGATTGTACGGTTTTATGATCATAAAACTGGTTTATTTTTTATTGAATAAAGGCGAATTATGTCGAAAATTTTTTTGCAAAAAAATAAAAAAATAAAGGGATTTTGAAATCCCATCAGCAAGTTCTCAAATGATCGATAAATTGTCTGGCGGTTCTTGGTGACATGCCATTATGCCAAGAGCTCCATCTCATCGATTCTCTTATCAATGTATCTCTGTCTAAATCAATATGATATTTTTGAGCTAAAGATTCGACTATCTTTAAATATTCTTCTTTGCCAGGTGATTGGAAAGTAACAGTTATTCCGAACCTATCTGCCAATGAAAGTTTTTCTTGCTTTGTATCTAATGAATGAATTTCACTTTGTACATTATCAGTTAAATACTCTTTTATCATGTGCCTTCTATTTGAAGTAGCATATATTAAAACATTGGTAGGAAGCTTCTCTATACCGCCTTCAAGTGTTGATTTTAGAATTTTATATTCAGTCTCATTTTCTTCAAACGATAAATCATCCAAAAACAGAATAAACCTAAGGCCTCTTTTGCTTATGACACTTATAATTTTGTTTAAATCCAAAAGATCTTGGCGACTTACCTCAATAAGCCTAAGACCTCTTTTATAGTACATATTCAATACAGCCTTTACAGTTGAGGATTTGCCAGTTCCTCTATCTCCATAAAGCAAAATGTTTGAGGCTGGCAAACCTCTCAGAAACCTATCTGTGTTATCTATGACGATTCTATGCTCATTTTCATATCCTACCAAATCTTCAAATTCAATAGGATCGGGATTTTCTACACCAACAATCTTCCCATCAAGCCATCTAAATGCTCTATACACTCCATATATGCCACAGCCATTTTCTCTATAGTATTTTGCTACATCATCAGCGTTATTGCAGTCTACCAAATATTGTCTATGCCTTTCAGATGATTCTAAAAGATGTTCCCACGAAATCACATTAAATTTCAAACACTTTCTAAGGCAATCCGCAAAATCCACTTCCGAAAATCTTTTTAAGTATTCAAGCTCTCTTTTTGCAGCCATCTTCAATGTTTCATCAATGGAATCTTGTCCAAATTTCTCAGTTAACATGCTAAATATATTTTCATCAACTCTTGCTAATTCATCTATTTTCGATTTCCAAACCTCAGAATACACATTATTTTCCACAGCATAATTCGATAAATCCGAAAATAAATCGCTGTACAGCTCATAGACTTTGCCTTCATCCACTTTTTCACTGACAAGTAAATTTAAAATTTTTATGGCTTTGTCTACTGTAGCATCTTTCATTATATTTTTGTATATAATGATATTCTTTAAATCTTCTGTCAACTTAGATATATGCTCTTTGGTCACAACAATTATCCCCCTTATCCTTACACTATTTTAACGTACACTTTTCTATGCCTTGGACCATCAAATTCACAGAAGTATACGCCTTGCCATGTGCCTAACTGTATATCCCCATTTTCTATCATCAAATTAATGCTTGTCCCTACCAAGACAGATTTTATGTGAGCATCTGAATTGCCTTCTAAGTGCTTAAATCTTATTTGAGGAATGATTTCATTAAGACCTCTCAATATATCCTCTTTCACATCGGGATCAGCATTTTCGTTTATCGTCACACCTGCAGTAGTGTGTGGCACATGGATGAAGCAAATGCCATCCTTTATTCCGCTCGCTTTTACGATTTTTCTCACTTCATCAGTTATATCGATAATAGCCTCTCTTGCGGGCGTATCAATTTTAATAACTTCCATAGAACCACCTGCCTTCCGAATTATTTTATAAAATTATAACAAATTTATTTATGAAAATAAAATTCATCCTATAAACTTACAGAAATCTCCCAAAGAATATATTATAAGCCTATGCAGCGCTCGCGTACATGCAATGTACAAAAGATTTCTGTCGTATTCGGTTTTGTAATTTTCATTCGATGCATTAAAGACAAACGCAACGTCGAATTCTAAACCTTTAGCCTCATAAGGCGTAATTATGTTTACACCTTCTATCACTTCGTCGTCTTTTGAGTTTAAAAGTTTCACATTGATAAAATTCTTCATTGTGCCGTAGACTTTATTCGCTTCATCTTTTGTCTTTGCAATGACGCCAATCGTCTTATACCCATCTGCAAAAAGTTCCGAAGCATTATTTGCTATATTTATGCATATTTCTTCAAAACTATATTTGCGGACCAATTGTGGTTTATCGCCATGCCTTTCAAACGGCATTATCTTTGGAGGATGTTTAAGCAATCCAATAGAAAATTCATTTATCTCATAAGTAGATCTGTAACTATTTTCTATGAAAAACTTTTTTATTTTCCTTTTGGCAAAAACTTCATCAATAAGATCGTAAAAAGCCTCATTTATTCCTCTGTCAAGTGTTTGGTTCACATCTCCCAATACAGTGAATTTAGCATCATAAAACATCAAATTAAATATTTTATAAAAAATCTGTGAATAATCTTGTGCTTCATCTATCACAACGTGTTTTATTTTTTTGCGAGACTTAAATCCCTCCACCTTGTACTTCAAATATAATAACGGTCCGATATCTTCGTAATATACTTTTCCATCATCTATGTTTTTACAAGTCAATTCAGCTATCTTAAAAAAATTTTCAGATAAATCTATGTTTAGTCCGTATGAAAGCCTTTTAAACAAATCTTTATCAGAAAACAGCAATCTGTAAACATATAAGAAATTTACATCTGTGAAACTATTTAATTGCTTTTTAATCCTCCTCATTTCTTTTATGGACAAAAGGCGGCTGTATGCCTTTATTTCAAATTCATGTCCTTTGCGATCTTCAACAAACCTTTCAATTTTAGAAAGCCTTCCTTTTCTAAGATAATGGATCTTATCAAATATCTTCATCTCTATTCTTTCAAGTCTTTTTTTCATTGGTCGGTTCATCTTGTCATTTAAAAATTCATTCTTTAAATCATGCCTGCTGTACACCACTTTGCCATCGTAATACACATCTTTAAACTCTATCACATTCCTCTCATAATATGATAAAAGTCTGTCTAAAACCGCAATAAATTCCGAAGAATTTTTAAGCCTTGCAGAATCCAACATGACTTTGTCTTCACACGACGAAAGCCTTTCTACATAATCGGACCTTTCCTCAACATGTACTACATCTCCTATGGCATTTTTTACAAAGTCCTCAAAGATAATTTCATTTACATTTTCTTCACCTAATTCTGGCAGCACATTTTTTATGTATTGACTAAAAATTTTATTGGGCGAAATTATGAGTATGTCATCTTTCTTTAAATTTTTATCTCTTTCAAAATAAAGCAAATAGGCTATCCTATGCAGTGCTATGGATGTCTTCCCGCTTCCTGCAACACCTTGAACTACTAAAACATCTCCATCTACATCTCTTATTACCTTATCTTGTTCTTTTTGAATAGTTTCAACAATTGTCCTCATCTTTGCTGTAGAATTACGCCCTAAGGCTTCTCTCAAAATTTCGTCATCTATTACTATATTGCAATCAAAGTAATATTTTAACTTCTTATCTTCAATCTTGTACTGCCGCTTTAGCACTACATCTCCTTCTATAATTCCGTCTGGAGCTTCGTAAAAGGCTCTGCCCTTTTCAAACCTGTAAAACACACTTGATATAGGCGCTCTCCAATCGTATACGATAATATCGAATGTATTCGGATCTCTCAAAGTTTTAAGCCCTATATATATTTTTTCCAATAAATCTGAACCGCTTTCTATAAAATCAAATCTACCGAAATAAGGAGAACTAGCCATTTTATTCAATGATTTAAGATTTCTTAAAATCTCATTGTAGTACACAATATGTCTTTTAAGCTCATTTATATATGGATTCACCTCTACTAATCTATCAAAATTGTCAGGTGTATTAGGCGCATATTGCAAAACATCTTCTCTCAACTGCTTTATATTTGTGCCCTCTATCATGAGCATTTGTTTCAATCTGTATATTTCATTCTCGATAAAACCGATAGTCCTATTAAGGTATTCAAACTCCAATTGATAATCATTGGTTCGCATTTTACCACTCCCTTTTAAGACTTCGATTATTAATGTTAATGTTGATATATTTTCTGTGGATATTGTGGATAAGTTTGTTAATAACTGAAATTCAATTGTTGTCAATGTGAATTACATGTTAGCATATAAAATATCTTTCCTTAATGATTGATGTTTAAAATCTTGTACAAAAAGTATATAGACATTGCATTTGTAAATACCGCCAAGGGTACTAAAACCTTGAAGCTTATGTGCTTTGTCTTATGGTGAAATATGTACATACCACAAAAAACGCCTATACCTCCCAACAAAAATGACAAAAGAAAAAGAGTTCTTTCTTTAATCCTCCACTTTCCATGAGTGGCTTTGTACTTGTCTACACCCATAGTGGCAAACGTAATGATATTCCACACAAAGATAATTAACCAAAATACTTTCACAATATTCATCCGCCTTTTTTTAAGTTTAATTTTATTTTAAAACAAAACTACAAAAAAATAAAATGAATAAAAATTTTATTCCTATCAAAATACTGTGATTTAAATCACAGTATTTTGATGTAGTCTTTTGTATACTGGAAATAGAAAAAGGAGGATGTATATCATGGAAAATAGAGTTGATAAACTAGCTGACGTACTTAAAAGGCTTAACAATAGCGAAGATCCTGAGACGGTAAAAAGCGAAGCAAGAGAATTGATAGAAGACCTTACTGCCGAAGAATTATCTTTAGCAGAGCAAAAATTAGTTGATGAAGGAATGCAAGCAGAAGAGTTAAGAGGGCTTTGTTCGGTTCACATGGAGATGCTGGAAGGACAGCTAAACGGATTGAAAGAGTCTTTGCCTGACGATCACGTGTTGCAAACACTTATATTAGAACACGATGAAATACTAAAGCTACTTGACAAATTAGAGCTTTTAAACATAAAGATACAGAAAATGTCGTCACCACAGGAAGACAGAGCCTTGTTATCAGATTTAAAAGAAACTGCAGAAGGCATTTTAAGCGCCGAAAAGCACCACAAAAGAGAAGAAGACGTATTGTTCCCTGAACTGGAAAAACTGGGTATAACAGGTCCAACAAGGATAATGCGTCTTGAGCATGACGAGATACGATTGAGAAAAAGAAGTTTGGTAGAGCTTGCAAGCAACATCGACTACATCGATTTTGCAGATTTTAAAGACAGAGTGAAAGAACTATCAAACTACATCGTATTCAACATGAGAGATCATATCTTTAAAGAAAATTACATCCTATATCCCACGGCCTATGAGGCAATTGAAGATGATAAACTATGGGCTGACATGAAAAATAGATGCGATGAAATAGGATACTGCCCATTTACACCATTAAAGTAATTTACAAGGTGGCATTACCACGCCACCTTGTTTTTTTATTGCTTTTCTGCATATAACCTATCGTCTTTCAATATGTGCTTTTCAATCCAATCCACCAAAAAGTTTAAAATATCTTTTATGTACTCGTCTTGATTTTGATCTATCTTATCTAAATCTATGTTGTTAATCTTCTCTTTAAAGTCATCGTGCAGCACTTTATGTGAAAGCAACTTTTTAAAGCCTATGCTTTTCATGTAGCCTTCTTCATAGTCAAAATGGTAAATCGTATAGTCCTTCAACTCTTTTATTATGTCTACAATGTGATCGTATTTATCAATGGCAAATTCATTCTTCAATAAATCGTACGCTTCATTTGCAATATCAAAAAGTCGCTTATGCTGCTTGTCTATCTCGTCAATGCCAAGCCTAAAATCTTCTTTCCAAGTTATCATTCAATCTCCTCCCCATAATTTTTTTATAATTTTAACATATATACGATTTGCGAACAATATCTCATAAAAAATTTTTCAGTAGTCTTAAAATCAAAAAAATTGTATAATAGATACGGTGTAAATATTATTTGGGGTGATCATATGAAATACAAAATGGTTGTAGCAGACGCAGATGGGACTTTGTTAGACGACAAAAAAAAGATCTCTGAAGTCACGAAAAATAGTGTAAAAAAGTTTCGCAATATGAGAGGTATTTTCACATTGGCAACAGGTAGAGGCATCATATCAGCGACTCCATACATAAAAGAACTTGATATTGATGTGCCTGTCATACTTTTTAACGGATGTGTAATATACGATCACATAAATAAAAAAATACTGCATGAAAATTATCTCTCTGACGATTTATACAAGCTTATAGCGAAAAAATGGCAAGAAGGAAAATACGATGTAGACATTCTTGTATACAGTATAGACGGCATATACATAAATAAGATATCCGATTTCATCAAATCATACATGGAAACAGAGCACGTAAAATGCGATTTAATCGAAGATCTCAGCAAACTTGATAAAATTATAAAGGTGCTTTTCAGAGGAAATAGGGACACATCTTTAGAGCTTGTAGACGAAATAAGGCAATCATCAAACGAGCCTTTTACGTGCGTACAGTCAGACGAATATTTTATAGAAATTCTCCCTTATGGCATTACAAAAGGATCCGCACTCATAAAATTATGTGATATTCTCAATGTAGACATTAATCAGGTTGTAGCAATAGGCGATCAAGACAATGACAAAGAAATGATAATCAAAGCAGGATTTGGCGTTGCCATGGGAAACGCTGATGACGCCATAAAAAGAAACGCCAACTATGTAGCAAAATCCAATTTAGAAGATGGTGTCAGCGATGTAATAGAAAAAATCATACGCGATGAGTTTTAAAAAAGCCGGTAATCCCGGCTTTTTTAATGACTGACCTGGAAGTCATATACCATCTTCGATATTTCCCTTATTACAGTATAGGCATCCGAATTATCAGATCCATCTACATTGTTGCCCATGATGGTCAAAATATACGGTTTTTGCGTATAAAAAACAATAGCTGTATCATTTACTACATTTGATAGATTTCCAATTTTATGAGCAACAGTTATATTGCTTGGCAAAGGATATGAGATCCTATCGTTATAAATAGTATTTTCAAGATAACTTAGAAGCTCTCCTGCCGTGCTGCTGTGCGCATTTGCATAATTTAATATATCCTCCATGTAGATGCTTAAATCCCTTGGAGATGTGACATTATCTGAATATGGCACAACATAAGCACCTAAACTTTCTATGAAATTCAAATAATTGTCATATCCTACAACTCTCATCAACATATTTGATGCTATATTGTCGCTTTCTTCTATAGATTTTTTTGAAAGTTCCCTAATTGTATAATAAGTTCCAACAGGATCATACTGTATAGAGCCAGACCCGCCTTCATAATCTTGTGATGTATACTGTACTTCCATATTTGGATCTAATTTCCCTTCGGTTATAAGTGTATACACATAAAAATTTAGAGGAACTTTATATGTGCTGGCGGCAATAAAGGATCCATAACCATTTATATCAAAAGTCTCGCCAGAGTTTAAGTCTATGAAGTATACTCCGTAATTTCCCGTATGCTGGCTAAGCAGTGTCTCAATATTTTCTTTAAGTTCCTGATAATTAGAAGCATTGTCAAGCTGTTGCGGTACTGTCACTGGCGGATGTGGTATAAGCAGCTTCTCGCCAACATATAAAGATGCGTTGTCACTCAATCCGTTTTCATCCAGAATATCTTGAACAGATGTCCCGTATTTCTTCGCTATAAAATAGATATTGTCATTTGGTTGTACATAATAGACGACTGGATTTTCCCACGAAGCATTTTGAATAGCATTGTAAGTATTAGGCCCTACAATCCCGTCTGCAACCAAGTTTTCTGCTTTTTGAAAAGCCAACACCCCATTTAATGTGTTGTTGCCAAAAACACCATCAATAGCACCCGTGCTAAATCCAATGCTATTTAATATGCTTTGTAGCTCCGATACATCAGTACCGTAAGTCCCAGTGTATAAAAGCCTTGAACCAAACTGAAATTGTGGAAGTCCGCTATCACCGTATGATATGACAGGCACGAAGACCATGCTCAACATTAATAGATATAAAAATAACATTTTAATCTTGCGCAAACTGCATTCCCCCTTTCCGGTATATTATATAATATATATATTTATATGTCATTAGTATATACGAACCTTGATTTCCATAATATATCAATCAATCACAAGGCGGAAGGCTTTATAGCTTGACATGCAAGTCGCATATATGGTATTTTTAAGTGAGCATGCAATATACACAAAAAAGGATGTGAGATAATTGAATAATTTGTCAATGCTTAAAAGACAACATAGTGAGATGTTGGAAATTATAAACAACATACACACTCTGTTAAAAAGAGGTAAATTAGATGATGTCGCCGGAGACATCGCATACAACATAAACAATTTAGCTGGTAAGTCTAAAATACACATGATGTCCGAAGACGAATTTTTATATCCAAGTCTTATTTCCAGTAGTCATGAAGACATAAAAAATACAGCTAAATCATTTCACGACAAAATGGGCAATATAAATGAACTGTTTGTAAGTTTCGTAAAAAAATACAACATTCCTTCTAAGATCCGTGAAAATGGTGAATCTTTCATAGAAGAAGTCAATAGAATCCTTAAACTTATGTCTGATAGGATAAATAAAGAAGATAATTATTTGTATCCGCTTATAGAGAAAATAAACTGAATAATAAAATAATATTACGTATTAAAAGCCTCAGAAACATACCAATAACATTTCTGAGGCTTTTTAATATCATACATTGTCGTTTAATAAAACCATGTGTACATGGTCTTCCCATTTACCATTAATTTTCAGATACTTATATGCTATTCCTTCATTGTAAAATCCCAATTTTTCGACTACTTTTAATGATGGCTTATTTTTTGGCATGATGTTTGCCTCAATTCTGTGCAGCTTAAAATCGTCAAAAATTATATCAATTCCTCTTTTAACCGCTTCAGTCATATAACCATTATTGATTTCATCTTTGTCTAATTTGTACCCCAAATGACATGATAAGAATGCGCCTTTTACGATGTTGTTAAAACATACTGTACCGATTATTTTTCTGTCATCATTCTTTTTAAATATCCACATTCTAAGCAAATCATTATTTTCGATGCCTGTCAATTCCTTTTCCAGATTTTCCTGCTGATACTCCTTTGTGTAAAACTTCTCATCTCTTAAAGGTTCCCACTTCTGTAAAAAAGTCCTATTTCTCAAATAGTAATCTAATACTAATTCCGCATAAGTTTTATCCAGTATTCTTAACATCAACCTTTCTGTTTCATAGACTTTTTCCATATACAACTTCTCCATTCTTCTTTATGATTTTATGCACATGAAGCATCCAATCCTAATTTAATTTTATCCAATGTACCCTCCTATCCTTTCTAAATCCTGCTTTTAATGCCAAGTTCATAGACTTTACATTATCTTCTTCAATATGTACAAATGGAAATTGGCCAAGTTCCAGAAGCCTCTTTATCATTGCAACAGTTACATCCATGCCATATCCTTTCCTTCTGTAATCTTCCAATACATTCAAAAAACCTATGGCTCCATCATCATGTGTAATCGCCCATGCCACCAACTTTTCATCTTCATAGATGCCAAGACCAATGCCATTTTTTATCCTATCTTCAATATATTCAATTGATATATACTCTTTATACTTGGAATTCTCGAATATATATGGAGCATCTGCAATTGATAAGTCAACAACATGTGATTTTACGGTCGGCAGTGGTACATTAGAATCATAGACTAGTTTAACACTTGTAAGTCGGGACTTTATTTTCCTGTTTTTCACAATATATGAGAGCATCCAGTCCTCAATGACTGCAAAACATTTATCCTCCTCATCCAACCCCTCAATAAGTTGAAAGAACTCATCATAGGATTTGCTGCTAATATAAACCCAATCTTCATCGCTTATTCCTCTAACAAGTACTGAATCTCCAACTGATTCAATGATATAAATAGGATAATTTCTAATAAAGTTGATGATATTAATGTTCCTTGTTTTGTCTTTTTCAAGCAGTTTTAATACCTTGCCACTTAAAAAATCTAATACCTTTCTTAGAAGTATCGGCTGTACATCCGCATAAGTAAGATTATCAGGCATCATTTTAAAAAAGCTTACTTCGCATATCTCGCTATCTGGCAAAGGCCCCATTTCATTTACTTTTGCATAAAGCAATCTCCCAGATGTAGTTATCTCATCCATGGTAACAGAGTAATCACATACGGGCTCAATTTTGTATTTTAACGCCCCTGTTTCCTCAAATAGCTCCCTTGAAGCAGTTACATTAATATCTTCATTCTTTTCTCTGTGACCGCCAGGCACTTCCCATGTATTTTTGTCCTCATGCCTTACAAATATCCATTTTCCTTTATAAGTAGCGAATATAACAGCAAAATTAAACTGACTATTGCTTAATTCACCTATCCTGTAAAACTTTATCTCCATAGTTATACCCCAATCTCATTTACTTTTCTTAAAATTTTTATATAGACCCTTAAATAAAATTGATACCTATATTTTCACTTTTAACACAATTTCTTGAGTCAATTTTCACAAAATTTTTTCGCGTAAATTTAATTATGGAATTAGTTTGAATTGATTTTTTCATCTATATCATTATACTTAAAATGATTATCACTGAACAAAAATTTACCTTTATTTACTGCCTTGCCTTTCCTGTCAAATGCTCAATATTAATTTTAATGACTTTTGCCTTAATACCACTCTTTCGTATGTATTCCATCCCTTTCTCCATAAACTCGCCAGAGTATTTTTGAATTAGCGCAACCAATGCATCCTCCTTTTCCTTATCATATACTTCCACCGCACGTCCAAACACTATTACACTCTCATACCTATAACTAAACTTATCAGGTATTGGTTCAGTATTGCCAACCACACAAAAAGAAACTTTATTGTTATAAACAATATTGTCCAACTTGCTTCCTTCAGCAGCACAATGAAAATAAATGTTTCCTTCATGGTATATGTAGTTTAGAGGAACTCCATAGGCATATCCATTTTCACATACTGTAGATAACACTCCATATTGTCCTTTTCTTAACAGTTCAATAGCCTGTTCGTCATCAATAGATCTATCTTTTCTTCTCATTTCCTTAAACATTTTCTGCTTTCCCCCATAATTAAATAGTATTCTTTTATCATTATACACTAAACTTTATTATAAAAAATCTAAATAAAAAAAATTAAAGAGAATGAAATTATAGCTTATTTTTTACATTCTCTTTGAAAAATAATTTGAAAAGAAGATAACCAATGCAAGTTCTATTAAAAGTAGTGAAGCAACCATGATTAAAACCATTTTATTAACATTCATAAATCCTAATGCCATAACCAAAACTAAAATCACATAATTCATAATTTTGCTTGTCATATAACCAACCTTTTCTCTGATTCTTGTATTGCGTTCATCATTTACCTCTATCTCTATCAATCTCTTTATTCTTTATTCTTTCTTCTTCCGTTGCTGATATTATAAAAGAACGCAACAAATTGCCAACCCCAAACACCAATATTACAGAACCTAAGCCAATACATAAACCTGAAACCATTTTTAACTCTTCTTTTGTAAATACAAAACCTCCTAAAAATAATAGTACCAATTCTACTACCGCGGTAGATAAATACGACAATTTTCTATCCATTATTCTTCCTCATCATAAATAAAAATATCTTCAATCTGCATATCAAAATATCGGGCTATCCTAAATGCCAATATGATTGAAGGATTATATCGCCCATTCTCAAGAGAACTTATCGTCTGTCTTGACACTTTTAACGCTTCTGCAAGTTCTTCTTGTTTAATGCCACGCTGTCTTCGTATTTCTTCCAGCCTGTTTTTCACAAATTATCACTTCCTCTTATGGAAAGTTCACTTTACATTTTTATTTTATCGCTTCATTTGCCGAATGTCAAGCTGACTTTACATCCTTAAATAAAAAATAACTTCTTGATGTTTTATTCCCATGTACAAACAAAAAAGCAGTCCCATCGTATTTCTCACGATTTCCCTGCTCTTTAAAAACTTATTGACGAAGACAATATTCCCAACTAAAACGCATCACAAATTTTAATTTAATCATCAAAGCTTTTTGCCAAATCAGCCAAGGTTTTGTCATTTACTCTATACACAGTCCACTCATCCATTGGAACTGCCCCTAACCGTTTATAAAATTTAATAGATGGTTCATTCCAATCAAGGCAGCTCCATTCAAGTCTGCCACAATTTCTTTCTACAGCAAGCTTTGCCAAAAATGACAGCATTATTTTACCAAGTCCTTTACCTCTCATCTCAGGCTTTATATACAGATCTTCTAAGTATATCCCCGGCCCACCTAAAAAAGTGGAAAAATTATAAAAGAATAATGCAAATCCTATAGGTTTATCCTCATACTCACCGATAATAACTTCTGCGACTTTACGGTCAAACAATGATTCTTCCAATAATTTCTCCGTCGCCACAACCTCATGCAACATATTTTCATATTCAGCCAGCTCTTTGATAAAGCTTAAAACTAACGCCACATCTTTTTTCCTCGCAAATCTTAATTTAAACTTTTCAAGCTTTGTATCGATTAATTCACTCATTCTTTAGGCCCTCCTACAGCATAGTATTGTCAAAAGTTTTGTCACTAAATTCGACTCATACCCTTGATTTTTATTCAACAGATATCGTTTTTTGCTTCAACTTTCCTGCTTTTTCATTGCAGGAGTTTTTAACGATATCATCTAGATTTTCATGCTTAATATTTCTCCAGGCAATCCATCCATTTCGCATATCATATGTGTGGTAAATCCATTCTTAATTAATATTTTCCTGGAAGCAATGTTATTGGGGTCTATAATCGCTATAATTTTATTTATTTGCTTACTTTCCTTTGCTTTATCAATTAATAACTTAGCAATTTCACTACCAATCCCTTTACCCCAATAATCAGGCAATAACATATAACCAAGTTCTGCTTCTGTAGAACTCCGTTCTTTTACTTTTAGCAAAGCAGACCCAATAAATTTATTAGTTGAAATTTCCATTACTTTAAAATTGCCAAATAAATTATGCAATTTATTATTACTCAAAACTGAATTATACCTTTTTACTGCTTCATCTAAAGAAATAGCCCTTCCCGTAATCATAGCCATTACTCTTTCATTACTAACCAACTTAAAATATTTATCAAAATCCATAGATGTAAATTTTTCTAAATATATTCCTTTATTCATAAACTCACCCCTATTTTATTTGTAATAATTATTTGAGAAAATCGCGCAATTAATCTTTTAATTAAAGTATATTGCTTCATTTCCATCAAACTCAGCTATATCTCCATGCCATGAACATTTATAAACATACTTATCCTGTTCAAATAAAGAAGGTCCTCTAAATGGGTTTTCAACAAGCACTGCCTTTAACGCACTTTTCAAGCATTTGCTGAATCCTGACGAGATTTCGTCAACAAGCATCTTCCCGTAGTAATTCATCCCCCATATGGGCTTCTGGTTTTCAAATACCACTTCTTCACCAATAAAATCATCACTTCCAAAGTAAGAGTCTATGTACAGTAAATTACCTTCACCATAATATAAATCCTTTGAGTTCGGTCTCGAAGATACAGAAATAGCCCCATCTCCAGCATATGTATTCTTTTTTGCTCTGACCAGAAATCATTTCAAAGCCAATTCTGTACAGTTCACTATACCACCCTTCCTATTTATTCTCGCTCTATTTCTTTACTCTTTTTATAATCACTGTAATAATACTCAATGCTGCTAAAACTATAAATATTATAAGTAAGCTCCAGATTAATTGTTAATTACACAGAAAAACCATAAATAATCTAATATTTAATGGCATTGCATTAATTTTTTTTATAACTTAATTATGATACGCTTTTGTTAAATCCAAACTTCTTGTTTTTACCTCAAAAATACATGTTAATCATATTATACCATATGTCAACGATTTAACCATGTTTAATCATAACCTAGAACATTCATCTATTTTATGTTAAAATATTTTTAAAAAAAGTATCGAAAGACAAGGTGGGAATATAATAAATGAATATTGAGATTAAAAAAGCTACAATTGAAGAAAAATCTATACTCCGAAATTTATTGGAATTATACCAATATGACTTTAGCGAATTTGACGGTAGTGATATTAATGAGCACGGATTATTCGGGTATAAATATCTGGATCACTACTGGACTGAAAATAACCGTTATCCTTTCATAATAAGAGTTAATGGCAAATTGGCTGGCTTTGTCCTTGTAAGGGATCTTATAAACACCGATAATACTATTACTCACTGCATTTCGGAGTTTTTTATTATGAGAAAATACAGAAGACAAGGAATCGGCAAAACAGTTGCTCAAAAAGTTTTTGATATGTTTCCAGGCTATTGGAGTGTAGCCCAAATTGAACAAAACATTCCTGCACAAAACTTCTGGAGAAAAGTCATCTCTGAATACACAAAAGGCAATTATCGTGAAATTTATCAAAATGATGATAATTGGGTAGGCCCTATACAATTGTTTATATCAAAAGGTGCACCTATTATAAACAACAATTTTAATTGCGCGAATAATGATAAAATCGATTAAGGTCAACAAAAAAATCATGGCACCAGCAAGAGTTTTTACCACATTTCCGCCATGATTTTTTACTAACTCCATTTTTATCACATATACCCGTCATCGTATGCTTATTATATATCTTCATCAATCATTTTTTAAATCTTATAAAAGTCTTATTGTTAAAACTACCATACTATTTTATTTCAACTCTCGCTGTTTCTAACCACTTATCTAATGCACTTTTGCTAAATATATAATCATTACCTATTTTGATATATGGTATACCTGAATCTTTTTCGTTAACAATGTCTAATAATTTACTTTCCTCAATTCCTAAATATGAAGATGCTGTAGATAAGTCATAAGTATTTCTTGTGTAAACAACATTAGCATTGTTATTGTACATATTATTTACGATATTACTTAATCCTTGAGACATATCAGACAAACCAGTACCAACATAATCTCCATTGCTTCTCATTCCATTTGCAATGATAACAGCACTTATAATAATAGATATTGACAAGCAAATAATAGAAAATGGCAATGCCTTATCTTTTAACATGGTATAATCACTCTCCCTTTTATAGTTCAATATAACATTATTATACATTAAATAAATTTATTAACACAAATTATATTAAAATAAACTTCATCTACACAGCCCTCAACACCTTATACTTTATTCCTGATAAAAAGTAAACCCCGCAGTAAGACAAATGTTACCCTATGTCCACTGCGAGGTTTTGGAATAAACTTTATTATCATGGAGAAAATTTATTTTTATTCAACTGTCACGCTCTTTGCGAGATTTCTTGGTTTGTCGACATCACAGCCTTTTTCTACTGCCATGTAGTATGCTAAAAGCTGCAGCGGTATTACCGTTATTATCGGTGCGACTTCTTCCATAGTCTTTGGTATATAAAGGACTTTTTCGACTATGCCCTCTAATTGGTTGTTGCCTTCCATCGCAAAAGCAAGGACGTATCCGCCTCTCGTTGTAACTTCTCTTATATTGCTTAACATCTTTTCAAAAAGGTGTTCTTGAGTTGCTAACGCTATGACTAATGTGCCATCTTCAATAAGAGCCAATGTGCCATGCTTCAACTCGCCTGCCGCATAAGCTTCTGAGTGTATATATGATATTTCTTTTAGCTTTAGTGATCCTTCCATTGCGACAGCATAGTCAAGACCTCTTCCTAAATAGAAGACATCTTTTGAATTAAAATGATTTGACGCAAATTCTTGAAGCTCATCTTTATAATCCAGTATGTGTTTTGCTTTATCTGGTAGCTGCTTTAATTCATCGCATATAGCTTTAGCGTATTCTTTATCTATTGTTCCTTTTTTGAGTGCTAAATCCAATGCGATCAGATACAATGCTACAAGCTGTGTCGTATAAGCTTTTGTAGACGCAACGGCAATTTCAGGTCCCGCCCAAGTGTATATGACATCATCAGCTTCTCTTGATATGGAGCTACCTACAACATTTGTAATTGCTATAACTCTTGAGCCATTTCTTTTGGCTTCTTTTAAAGCAGCAATAGTATCTGCAGTTTCACCTGATTGACTGACTACTATCGTCAATGTCTTTTCGTTTATAATAGGTTCTCTGTACCTGAATTCTGATGCTATGTCGACTTCTACTGGTATCCTGGCAAACTTTTCAATCACATATTTACCTACTACACCAGCATGGTATGCCGTTCCACAAGCGACTATGAATATCTTATCGATTTTATCTATTTCATCTTTTGTTATATTTACCTTATCCAAAACTATTTCGTTGTCGTTGACTATACGTCCTCTTAATGTGTCTTTTATAGCGTTTGGCTGTTCGTGGATTTCTTTCAACATGAAATGCTCATAGCCGCCTTTTTCTGCTGATTCTACATCCCATTTTACCTCAAACACAGATTTTTCAACATCTTTTCCAAATGCATCTATGACTTTGATGCTGTCCTTTTTTATTATCGCAATTTCTTTATCATCAAGGAAGTAAACTTTTCTGGTGTATTTCAGTATTGCTGGTATATCTGATGCAATATAATTTTCTCCATCGCCAAGTCCTACGATAAGTGGAGCGTCTTTCTTGGCTGCCACAATCATGTCTGGATGATCCTTTGACAACACTCCAAGTGCATACGAACCATCAATTCTGTCAAGAACTTTCATGACAGCTTCCACAATATCTCCATTGTAATAGTACTCGAGAAGATTTGCCACCACTTCTGTATCTGTTTCTGACTTAAATGTGTAACCTTCTTCTATAAGTCTCTTTTTAAGCGGCAGATAATTCTCGATTATGCCATTGTGAACGACAGCTATTATACCCGATTGTGACAGGTGTGGATGTGAATTTATATCAGATGGTTCTCCATGTGTTGCCCATCTGGTATGGCCAATTCCAATAGAACCAAAAAGATTCTCTTTTTTCAACGATTCTTCAAGCTGGCTTATTCTACCTTTTGCCTTTTTTATATTTATATTGCCATCATTTATCACAGCTATTCCTGCTGAGTCATATCCTCTGTACTCCAACTTTTTAAGTCCTTCTACTAATATTGGTGTCGCCTGTTCATCACCAATATATCCAACAATTCCACACATAGTAAATGTCTCCTCTCAGTATTTTTATTAAGTTACCCTGCTCAAACCGCTCTATGCCAATGGTCACCCATGGTTTTCCCGGTTTTTTATCGACCGCAGGAAGCCGCAGGGCATCCGCCGATAACTCGATTAACCCTGTCCTCGTCAACTTAGAGTTTCCCCTAAGCCCAGGCGCTTTTATTCAGTTGTGTGTTTCATGGGCATTCCCCCTTTCAAAGTATTTAATAATATTAATAAGGAAGTAATAATACCTCCTTTATTAATCATGCATTATCCTAACTTCTTTTCAATCAAATTTGCCAATTCTCTGGCCATTGATTCTATCTTCTCTTGATCTTTGCCTTCTACCATCACTCTTACTAATGGTTCTGTCCCTGAAGGTCTTATAAGGACTCGACCTTCTCCTTTCATCTCTTCTTCAAGTTTTTCTATCTCTCTTGCTATGTCTTCATCGTCCATGTATTTATATTTCAGCTCATTTTTTACTTTTGCATTTATCAAAACTTGCGGATATGAAACCATGACATTGGCCAATTGTGACATCTTTTTGCCGCTTTTAACGAGCAATTCAGCCACTTTTAAAGCGGTTATCTCGCCATCGCCTGTTGTGTTGTGATCGAGGAAAATTATGTGTCCCGACTGTTCACCGCCTATTGAGTATCCATTTTTCACCATTTCCTCTAAGACATATCTATCTCCAACTTTTGTCTTTACCACATCTATGCCATTTTGCTTTAATGCTATGTCTAATCCTATATTGCTCATAACCGTGACGACAACTGTGTTTTTATTTAGTTTCCCTGTATTTTTAAGATGTATACCACACATAGCCATTATGTGGTCTCCGTCTACAACATCACCATTTTCATCAACTGCAATAAGCCTGTCTGCATCGCCATCGAAAGCAAACCCTACATCAGCACCCGTTCCAGCTACAATCTCCTGAAGCACTTTCGGATTTGTAGATCCACATTTGACATTTATTTTTTCTCCGTTTGGATGTGAACCGTATAATATCACGTCTGCCCCTAATTCGTGAAAAAGTATAGGTGCAACTGTGCTGCTTGCTCCATACGCACAATCTAAAACCACTCTAAGTCCCTTTAAATCACAATCTATAGTAGATTTCAAAAATTCAATGTAATCCCTCTGTGCGCTCTCACTTTCCACTACATTTCCAACATCCAATCCTGTAGGTGTTGGCAACTGGCTTTTTTCATTTATTATCTTCTCTATTTTGTCTTCTACTTCATCAGGAAGCTTATATCCATCTTTATTAAAAAATTTGATGCCATTGTATTCAACAGGATTATGTGACGCTGAAATGACCACACCAGCATCTAATTTATAATGTCTTGTCAAATATGCAACAGCAGGTGTAGGTATGATACCAGCATCTATGACTTCTGCTCCAACAGACGTAAGTCCTGCCGTCAATGCGCTTTTTAGCATATCTCCAGATACTCTGCTGTCACGCCCTATTAAAATTTTTGGCCTTCTTGAACATTCCGTCAAAACATACGCACCAGCTCTTCCAAGCTCAAACGCAAGTTGTGGCGTAAGATCTTTGTTGGCAATCCCTCTTACACCATCTGTGCCAAATAATCTAGCCATAAAATCCATTCCTTTCAGTATCAAAAAATCATACGATAATATTTTATCACACTAATAGATCCAATGCAATTTACCGTAGGTATGCTTAATTCTATGAATAATTTAGCACAATCCCTCACAGCTATTTTAAATTCCGATTATTTATAAGGCTATTTAATGAATTTACCACTTCATGAGCCATCTTATCCAAGCAATCGCCTTTATCCATCGATACATCTGGGTATATGCTTTTGCCTATCGTTACAGAAATCCTTCCTGCATGTGGAAAGTACTCTCCCATAGGCAATACAACATCAGTTCCGCTTATACCTACAGGCACAATTGGGTATCCTGTTTTGCATGAGATATACATGGCACCTTTGTAAATTTTTATTACGCTTTTGTCAAGTGATATTCCCCCCTCTGGAAACAAAGCGATAGATCTCCCATCATCAAGCATCTTGATGGCTTCCTTTATTGCGTTTACATCTGCAGAATTTTTTTTGATAGGAATTGCTTCTAAGGCGTTTAAAATCAAATTCAAAATAGGTATCTTATACAAATCCTTGCTGGCTATGAAAAAAACTCTTCTATCGATGGCGTCCATAAGCGCTATCGGATCTAATATGCTTTTGTGATTAGCCACAAATATACATGGTCCATCCGGCAAATCGCCTAACAAATCTACGCTGAGTCCAAAAAATAGGGATATAATCGCTAAAGTAATGACCTTAATAAAATAGTACAGAATCATTCATACCACCTATAACTATAATAGATAAAACAGAAAAAAAAGTTCTTTAAAAATGAAACCTCCACAATGGGAGGTTTTTATCTTACCACAAGCTGAGAAGCTATAAATTCTTTGCCTCTTTCGTATGCTTTTATATTTAGAGGTATGAGATTTTCTTTGCCTTCAAAAACCTTGCCAAACGCAGTTTTAATAGCAGCCTCACTGATCATGTTTTTTAAACCAATCAAAGCCCCAATCATGATTGAATTAGCCACTTTGAGATTTCCCAGTTGATTTGCAATATCATTTGTGGGAATTCTGTATACTTCAATATCCCTTCTTTTGTGTTCTATAGTAATCAACGAACTATTTATAAGCAGCAATCCACCTTTTACAATATCTTGCTCATACTTTTCTAAAGAAGGCCTATTCATAGCAACAACTACAGTTGCCTCATTTATTATTGGTGAGCCTACTGGTTCATCAGATATGGTAACATGGCAGTTGGCTGTGCCTCCTCTCATCTCTGGTCCATACGACGGCAGCCACGATACGTTTTTCCCATCCATCATTCCTGCATATGACATTATAAGCCCCATCGACATAATGCCCTGTCCGCCAAATCCTGCAAATATTATCTTTTCATTCATTTTATTTTTCCTCCTCTAAGGTGTTTTTGTATACACCTAATGGATAGTATTGCTCCATCTTGTCTTTTATCCATTTTAATGCTTCGTTTGGTGACATGCCCCAGTTTGTTGGACAGCTTGACAGGACTTCTATCATTGAAAATCCTTTTTTGTCTATTTGGGCTTTAAATGCGTTTTTGATTGCTTTTTTGGCGTTTAATACGTGTTTTACGTCATACACTGATACTCTTTCGATGTATGCTGCTCCTTCTAATGTTGATAGCATTTCACACATTTTTATTGGGTATCCGTTTGTTTCTGGTTTTCTTCCGTATGGGGTTGTGAGGGTTTCTTGCCCTATCAGTGATGTTGGTGCCATTTGGCCTCCTGTCATGCCGTATATGGCGTTGTTTATGAATATTACTGTTATGTTTTCTCCTCTTGCTGCTGCATGTACTGTTTCTGCTGTTCCTATTGCTGCTAAGTCTCCATCTCCTTGGTATGTGAATACTATTTTGTCGGGGTGTACTCTTTTTATGCCTGTTGCTACTGCTGGTGCTCTTCCATGGGCTGCTTCTTGCATGTCGCAGTTGAAGTATTCGTAGGCGAATACGGCGCATCCTACTGGTGCTACGCCTATTGCTTTGTCTAATACTCCTAATTCTTCCATTGCTTCTGCTACAAGTCTATGGACTATGCCGTGCGTGCAGCCTGGACAGTAGTGAAATGGTGCGTCTGTTAGTCCTTTTGTTTTTTGAAATACTACTGCCATTATTTTTTCCCCCTTATTTTTTTGATTTCTTCTAATATGGCCATGGGTTCTGGTACCATTCCTCCTGCTCTTCCGTAGAAGTGGACTTCTTTTTGCCCGTTGACTGCTAATTTT
>NZ_MSQD01000019.1 GCF_002102475.1 Thermoanaerobacterium sp. PSU-2
TACATAAATTATTTGATGATGCCTATAATTTACTTGAAAAATGTGAGAAGTTTTTTTTAGCACAATACTATTATCGCGATTTATCACTGCTTTATGATGATTTATATAACATTACAAAAGACATTTTTTATAAAGCAAAGCAAAATGAAATCATGAATAAAAATGGGAGAAAAAACATTGTGATGGTTCAGCAATGAATCCATCACATGTAATTATACAAGTTTTTTCTCCTCTTTAACCCTTTCAAAAAGTGGCGACATCTGCCTCAATCTATCTACGATTTTAGGCAGCTTATTTATTACCGTATCGATTTCTTCTTCCGTATTTTCTTCTCCTATGGTAAGTCTCAATGAACCATGGGCTATTTCTTCTGGCAGTCCAATCGCTAATAGTACGTGAGATGGATCAATGTTTCCGGCGGTACATGCAGAACCGCTGGATACGCAGATTCCTTCCATGTCAAGACTTAATATAAGCGATTCGCCATCAACAAATTCGAAAGAAACATTGACATTTCCAGGAAGTCTCTTTATTGGATGTCCATTTAGGCGGGTATATGGTATTTTTAGTATCCCATCAATAAGCTTATCTCTAAGTCTTGTCAACTTCTTTATGTGCTCATCGATGTTTTTAGTGATAAGTTCTATCGCCGTTCCAAATCCCACAATTCCAGCCACGTTTTCTGTCCCTGCTCTCCTGTTTCTCTCCTGCGGACCACCTTGTAAAAGTGTATCAATTCTTAAGCCCTTTCTAATGTAAAGTGCTCCAACTCCTTTAGGCCCATATATTTTATGGGCTGACATTGACAACATATCCACATCCAATTTTTTTACATCGATAGGCACATTTCCAACAGCTTGTACTGCATCTGTATGAAACAATACACCTTTCTCATGAGACACATTTGCAAGCTCTTGGATTGGCTCTATAGTACCTATCTCATTGTTTGCATACATTATCGATGCAAGTATTGTATTGTCTTTTATGGCTTTTTTCAATTCATTTGTATCTACTAATCCATACTCATCTACAGGCAAATAAGTTATTTCAAATCCTTGGCTCTCAAGGTATTGGCATGTATGCAGTATTGCATGGTGTTCTACGCTGGATGTTATTATGTGGTTACCTTTGTCTTTTAAGGCATACGCAGCACCTTTTAAAGCCCAGTTGTCTGACTCTGTACCTCCGCTTGTAAAAAAAATCTCATCTGCATTAGCGTAAATTGCATTGGCCACTTTATCTCTGGCTTCTTCAATTGCCTTTTTAGCTTCTTGTCCATAAGAGTAAAGTGAAGAAGGATTGCCAAAGCTATTGCTTAAATACGGCATCATCGCATCTAAAACTTCTTTTTTAAGTGGAGTAGTCGCCGCATTGTCGAGATAAATCCTATTCATAAAAGCCTCCTATATATAATACATGTAAGAATTTTTCTGTATCATTTTTTTATAATCATCAACCATATCCTGTAATGTGATCGAATCAATCACTTTGTTTATAGCATCTCTAATTTTTTCTAATACAACTTTTGTCGGACATCCACCTGATCTACTGCATTCAAATGGTATATCCTCTACAACACAATCTGAAGGAGCAAGTGACCCTTCCAAAGTTCTAATAACATCCCCTACAGTAATCTTATCAGGCGGAGCAGACAACATATACCCGCCTTGCGCTCCACGTATGCTTTTTACTAAATCAGCCTTTCTTAAAACAGCAATAAGCTGTTCTAAATAATGTTCTGATAGTCCTTCATTTTCAGCTATAACCTTTAAAGATATCGGTCCCTCACCATAATACAATGCAAGCTCGAACATAGCTTGAACTCCATATCTTCCCTTTGTCGATAATCTCATATAGACCCTCCTTAATGCCGACTATTCTGCTCGGATTTCTACTAAATAAAATAACATTATAAATTTATTTTGTCAATAATTTATTAGAATGTAAAACTAAATGTTATTATATCCTTATAGCAAATAATTATCCTTAACCATTACCGCCATCTTTCAAAAACTTAAGCCAAGCTGATATTTTCTTTTCATACCCCATTGCAGATGGACAATAATATTTTTTCCCTATTAATTCGTCTGGAAGGTATTGTTGTTTTACATAATGATTTTTAAAATCATGTGCATACTTATACCCAACACCTCGATTTAAATTTTTTGCACCTTTATAATGGGCATCTTGAAGGTGCTTTGGAACAGCACCAGTTTTTAGATTTTTAATGTCATCAAGTGCACTATCTATGCCCATTATAGCTGAATTGCTTTTAGGCGCACAGGCAACATAAATTGCAGCCTGTGCAAGTATTATTCTTCCTTCAGGCATACCGATCTGATTTACTGCTTGCATAGCAGATACGGCTATATTAAGCGCATTAGGATCTGCATTTCCAACATCCTCTGCTGCACAAATAACTATTCTTCTTGCGATAAACATGGGATCTTCTCCAGCGTATATCATCTTTGCAAGCCAATATAAAGCAGCATCAGGATCGGACCCCCTCATGCTTTTGATAAAAGCAGAAATAGTGTCATAATGATTGTCACTATTTTTGTCATACTTTAGCACTTTTCTTTGGATACACTCTTGAGCTACTTCAATGTCTATGTTAATTACTCCATTTTCATCTCTCTCTGTAGTTAAAAATGCTAATTCTATCGCGTTAAGTGCCGTCCTTGCATCACCATCAGAATATGCAATTATATGATTTAACGCATCATCTGTAATCTTGATCTTTTCATTTCCAAGTCCACGCTTTTCATCGTTTAAAGCTCGTAAAACTATTTCTCTTATATCATCATCACTAAGAGGGTATAATTCAAATATCATAGACCTTGATACTAAAGGACGGATAACCTCAAAATAAGGATTTTCAGTTGTAGCACCAATCAAAATTATCGTCCCATCTTCAACATACGGAAGCAGTGCATCCTGCTGCGATTTATTAAATCTATGTATCTCATCAACAAATAATATGGTTCTTTTTCCATACATAGATAATCTATCTTTTGACTCATTTACTATTTTCTTTATATCTGTAACTCCTGATGTTACAGCATTTAATTTTTCAAAGCTTGATTTCGTCGTATTAGCTATTATATTTGCAAGCGTTGTCTTGCCTGTACCAGGAGGTCCGTAAAATATAAGCGATCTGACTTTATCCGCTTTTATAGCTCTATATAAAAGCTTATCATGCCCCAATATATGCTTTTGACCAACAAACTCATCAAGCGTAGTTGGCCTCATGCGATCTGCCAACGGTGCATTGTTTTTTCTAAAATTGTTTAGTGCAAATTGAAACATATCCATGATTTTCACCTTTTACAAACTTTATTCATACATCAGCATTATTATACTATACATATGTATGTATATAAAAGTGATTGCAAATAAAAAATGCCACCTTTAATGATGACATTTATCCACCAAGTGTAATATCTTGTTTTGAATACCATTCAAGGGCATCATAAAGATGTTGAGGCTTAAAATCCGGCCAATAATCATCAATTACATAAAAATCAGAATATATCGACTGGACAGGCAAAAATCCGCTTAACCTCCTTCTGCCACCCCACCTTATGATTAAATCTATTCGCGATACTTCTTTTGATGAAATTAAATCTAGTATATCTCTTTTTTCTCCACTGCTTAAAGCCTTCAATGCATTATTCAAGTCCCACTGCCATCCATAATTAACAAGAAAATTAACCTTCATTTTTCCACTACCAATCTTCTTTCGTTTACAATATGGCAGCAACTCTTGCGGAAACATGGGAGAATTATAGTTTCCTATGACCAAAAGATCTGCATCTTCTTTTTCAAGCATTTTAACAGCATCAATGCACGCTTTTTTAAATGCTTCTGTTTGAACAGATGGTCGCTTTGTGTTATCCTGCGTAAATCCATAGAAAGTTAATTCTTTAACGCCAATCTCTCTGCACATCTTATACAATGTTATTCCCGGTTCTAAACCGAATGAATATCCAGCTTCTTTAGGCATATTTCTATTTTGTGCCCAACGCCTATTTCCATCAGGAATAATACCAATGTGATTAGGAATTCGATACATTTTGTCCTCCTTTCTTTGCTTTGATATATACAGTTTTTCCAATTTAATATCTATTATACTCTAAGGAATAAATGTTTTTAATTAAAAAAAAACTGTTATGCTATAAAAGCGATAACAGTTTTTCCCTTTTTATATTATAAATTTCTGTTTATAAAATCTTCAAAATCAGATTTTGGCCTTGCTCCTATGATTTTATCCACCATTTTGCCACCTTTGAAAAGTCCTATAGTAGGTATGCTCATGATCCTAAATTGCATAGCAAGCTCGTTTTCTTCATCAACATTGATTTTGCCAACTTTCACTTTCCCTTCATAATCTTCAGCTAACTCTTCTATTATAGGCGATACCATTCTGCAAGGTCCACACCATTCTGCCCAAAAATCTACCAAAACAGGTATATTCGAATTAACTACCTCTTCCTGAAAATTGTCCTTTGTTATTGTAACTTCAGCCATTTTTCTACCTCCTAATTATATTTTAAAAATTCTTTAACTATTAGCTTTTTCTTTTAGATTTATTTTATCCAATAAATAAACCTAAAAATCTTTAAGTCATTTCATAAATTTCATAAATGTCTCAACAAGCTCGTCAATCATGTCATCCTGCTTTTCAGTATTTATAGCATCCTTCACGCACCCAAGAGTATGACTCTTAAGCAATATTTTACCTACACTATTTATTGCAGATCTTACAGCAGCAACCTGTATAAGGACATCCACACAGTATATGTCTTTTTCTATCATTTTCTGTATTCCCTTTATTTGTCCCTCTATTTTTTTTAGCCTTCTTAGCAAATCGTCTTTTTCATCTTGATATGAATTCATAATTACCTCCCATACCCCTATTAGGTACAAATTTAGTATAATCTTTCCGCGAAAATTTGTCAACATATTTTTCACTTGTACCCAAGTATATCCTTTATAACTTCACCAGCCAATATAAATCCTGCTACAGGTGGTACAAAAGATACACTACCTGGTATCTGCCTTCTTTTGACACAAGTTCTTTCTTTATTTGTGCATATACACTGTTCTTTACAAGTTTCCACATTCAAAAGAGGTTTTATGGGCTTTTCTTTAGAATAAACAACTTTTAGCGATCTTATACCGCGTTTTCTAAGCTCATACCTCATAACTTTTGCAAGAGGACATATACTCGTATCGTATATATCAGCCACCTCAAATTTTGTAGGATCTAGTTTATTTGCTGCACCCATGCAGCTTATAATCGGTATGCCCATCTCATTGCATTTTACTACAAGATCTATCTTTGACGATACTGTATCAATAGCGTCTACTACATAATCGTAATCCCGAGACAATAAGGTACTACTATTCTCACTGCTATAAAAGGTTTGATGTGATATAACTTCAAGTTTAGAATTTATCTCTAAAAGTCTTTCTTTCATTACTTCAACTTTTGGTTTGCCAACTGTTTTTCTTGTAGCATGTATTTGTCTATTTATGTTAGTTAAGCAGACTGTGTCATCGTCTACTATTACCAATTTTCCAATGCCACTTCGTGCTAAAGCTTCTGCTGTGTACGATCCTACACCGCCCATCCCAAAAACAGCGACAGTAGATCTTTTTAATTTATCTAAATTATCTTTTCCTATTAATAGTTCCGTTCTCGAAAAAGCGTGTAACAATGCTGATTCCTCCAATAAAAAATCCCCATAGTGCCGTTAAGTCGGTGGTTTTGAACCTGCTCTCGCAGGTGGGTGCCCTCCTGATAACTTCATATGTCCATTCGAAGATGGCTTATATTCCATTACCAGAGCCCAGGCTCCCTTTTTATAGGTGTTGGCTCAAAACATTACCGCATTTCACGCACACCATAGGGTTTCTAAAAATATATTAGCACATTTTTAAGGATTTTTCAAGGTTAAACGTTTATAGATCAACCTTTATGTGCAATTCATCTAACTGTTCTTTCGAAACTTCAGATGGCGCATCTGACATAAGATCGCATGCATTCTGGGTCTTTGGAAATGCGATAACATCTCTTATATTATCTGTACCCGTAAGTATCATTGTCAATCTGTCAAGCCCATATGCAATGCCACCATGTGGCGGTGCTCCATATTTAAAAGCATTCAGCAAAAACCCAAATCGCGCCTCTGCATCTTCATCGGTAAAACCAAGCACTTTAAACATCTTCTTCTGCAATTCCGTATCATGTATCCTAATACTGCCACCACCTATTTCCATACCATTTAGAACTATGTCATACGCTTTTGCTCTTACCTGTCCCGGATTCTTGTCAAGCATTTCTATATCTTCATCTTTTGGAGCAGTAAACGGGTGGTGCATCGCAACATATCTTTTTTCTTCTTCGCTGTATTCCAACAATGGAAAATCGACAACCCACAAAAATTCGTATTTGTTCTCGTCAATGAGATTGTATCTTCTCCCCATTTCCAATCTCAAATGACCTAAAGCATCATAAACTATCATATTGTTTCTGTCAGCTACTATTAATATCAAATCGCCTTTTTCTGCTTCCATCACATTTAAGACCTGTGCCAACTCATCCTCTTTTAAAAATTTTGAGATTTGGGATTTTGGACCATCATCTGACATCTGTATCCATACAAGTCCTTTAGCTTTATATGTTTTTACATATTCTACAAGCTCATCTAATTGTCTTCTAGGAATAGATGCTGCACCTTTCACATTTATTGCCCTTACAGAACCACCATTTTCTATTGCATCTCTAAAAACTTTAAATTCAGAGTCTGCAAATATTGATGAAAGATTTTTCAACTCCATTCCAAATCTTAAATCAGGCTTGTCAGAGCCAAACCTGTCCATTGCTTCCTGCCAAGAAATTCTCCTAAAAGGAACTTCCAAGTCGATATTCAAAATTTCCTTAAATATTTTAGCTATCATACGCTCATTTATGGATATGACATCATCTTCATCGACAAACGACATCTCTATATCGATCTGCGTAAACTCAGGCTGCCTATCTGCCCTTAAATCCTCATCTCTTAAGCATTTTGCAATCTGATAGTACCTATCAAAGCCTGATATCATTAAAAGCTGTTTAAATATCTGTGGCGATTGGGGCAAGGCATAAAATTTGCCAGGTTGTACCCTACTTGGAACAAGATAATCTCTAGCTCCTTCTGGAGTGCTTTTTATGAGAAGCGGCGTTTCTATGTCTATAAAGCCGTTTTTATCCAAAAAGTCTCTCACAATTCTCGTTATCTTGTATCTTGTAAGCAAAATCTTCTGCATTGATGGTCTTCTTAAATCCAAATATCTGTACTTTAATCTAATCGCCTCAGACACATTATTTCTATCCTCCACCATGAATGGTGGTGTCTCAGCTTTGCTTAAAATTTTAAATTCGCTTACGTAAATCTCTATGTTTCCTGTCTCAAGATTTGGATTCACATTTTCTTCAGTTCTCTTTACAACTTTACCTGATGCAGCCAAAACATACTCATTTCTCACATGCTGAGCTTTATCAAATGCTTCCTTTGAAAGCTGCTCACTAAAAACAATCTGTATAAGCCCGGTCCTATCCCGCAATTCTAAAAATATGAGTCCTCCAAGATCTCTTCTTCTCTGAACCCATCCCATCACAACGACATTTTTCCCAACATCGTTAATTGTAAGTTCTCCGCACATATGTGTTCTTTTCATGCCTGCCAATTGCTCTCCCATCAATATACCTCCATCTACTTTGAAATTTTATCATAAATTTTATCAATCTCAATTGCATTTTCTTCTCCAGTGTCCATGTCTTTCAATTTAACCTTGCCATTTTTAAGTTCGTCTTCACCTAAAATTATCGTATACCTTACATTTAGTTTATTAGCGTATTTCATCTGTGCTTTAAGACTTCTTCCCATATTGTCAATCTCAACTGAAATTCCCAAACTCCTAAGTTTTGTAGCCATAGAAAACGCATATTTCTTTGCTTCATTTCCGATTGTGCATATGAAAAGATCTGGACGCTTTGGAGCGGGTATTTCAATGCCGCTGTTTTCAATCGTCAGCAACAAACGTTCAAGTCCCAATCCAAACCCTACACCAGGTACAGAAGGACCTCCACATTCTTCTACTAAACCATCGTATCTTCCTCCACCACAAACAGTACCTTGTGCACCTATGTCGTTTGATATTATTTCAAAAGCTGTCTTAGTATAATAGTCAAGTCCTCTAACTATCCTAGGATTAATGACAAAGTTAAATCCCGCTTCTTTTAAATAAGATTGAAGACTTTCAAAGTGGTCTTTGCAATCATCACAAAGATAATTAAGCATTAACGGCGCATCTTTCAATATTCTTTTGCAACTCTCAACTTTGCAATCAAGAACTCTCATGGGATTTATCTTATATCTTTCTTTGCAATCATCGCATAAATTTTCAATATTTTCTCCTAAAAATCCCTTTAATGCTTCGTTATATTCCCTTCTGCAGTTAGGACATCCAATACTGTTGATATTTAGCTCCAAATTTTTAAGTCCCAATTTATTGAGTAAAGTCATAGCAACACTGATTACTTCAGCATCAGCCAATGCATCATGTGAACCAAACATTTCTATGCCAAATTGATGGTGTTCCCTAAGCCTACCTGATTGAGGTCTTTCATATCTATATACGGGTGTTATGTAGTAAATCTTAACTGGCATCGTTTCTGCGTATAAATTGTGTTCAACAAATGCTCTTACAGCAGGTGACGTCCCCTCAGGCTTTAAGGTAATACTTCTACCACTCTTGTCATTAAAAGTGTACATTTCCTTTCTGACAATATCAGTTGACTCGCCAACACCTCTTAAAAATAGTTCAGTATGCTCAAACCCAGGCGTCCTGATTTCTTTGAATCCAAAATCTGCACATATTTCTCTTATCATATTTTCTAAATACTGCCATTTATATGCTTCTGATGGAAGTACATCTTTTGTCCCTCTAGGCGCTTTTGTAAGCATAAAATCAACTCCTCTTTATACTTAAGTTTTATATAATATAAAATTCTCTCAATCCCGCAAATAAATTGCAGGGACGAGAGAATTTCCCGTGGTGCCACCCTGATTACAACTCTTTCCTTTAACGCAGGTTTACGTATTTGGCCTACATATCGACCAATATGCTAATAGGCGTCTTTCACAAAAGCAGTGATATAAAGATACTCTCAGTCACGGTATCTTCTCCCTTGTATATGTACTTTTGCTACTCTCCTACTCATCGCATTATACTATATCAAGCTATTTATTTGATATTATAACTTTAATATATTGACGTGTCAAGCCAGAAAAGAACTACTGCTTTTCTTTTAATACTTTCATTAACTTTTCAAAATATTCAGGAACCGGCGCCTCAAATTCCATATAAACTTTCTTAGACGGATGCACTAAGCCTAAAAGCTTTGAATGTAGTGCCTGACCTGAAAGATTAAATCTCTGTTTTTTATATCCGTAAACTTCATCACCTACAATTGGATGCCCAATATATGCCATATGAACTCTAATCTGATGAGTGCGACCGGTTTTTATTACCGCTTCTACAAGAGAATTATTTTTATACCTTTCGAGAACTCTGTATAATGTTAAAGCATAACGTCCATCTTTTACAACAGCCATCTTTTTTCTCTCAATATGATCTCTTCCTATTGGAGCCTCTACAGCTCCTTCATCGCTTTTAATTACTCCCTCAACGATCGCTAAATATTTCTTTAAAATAGTCCTGTTTTTTATTTGATTTGAAAGCTCAAGATGAGCTTTGTCATTTTTAGCAACAACCATTACGCCAGAAGTATCTTTATCAAGCCTATGGACAATCCCCGGCCTCAATTCTCCATTTATGCCTGACAAATTAGTGCAATGGTATAAAAGCGCATTGACAAGTGTACCACTTAAATTACCAGGAGCAGGGTGAACCACCATACCTTGAGGCTTATTCACAACAATTATATCATCATCTTCGTAAATAATATCAAGAGGAATGTTTTCTGGTTTTAAGTCTATTTCTTCTGCCTCAGGTATATTTAGGTCTATCACATCGCCTTCTTTTACCTTGTAATTAGGCTTTACTGATTTACCATTAACTTTAACAAGTTCATCTAATATCAACTTCTTTAAATATGATCTTGTAAAATCTACTTCTGAAGCTAAAAAAGAGTCTATTCTTTTATCTACATCGTCTTTTTCAGCAATTATATTCACAATATTAGCTATGTTCATGAATTACAACCCTTCCAGGCATATAACCTACTATTATTGACTTTCTTTTTTAAATATTAAAGTATAACACAACAATATAGCGCCTACTACTATCATGGAATCAGCTAAATTAAAGACTGCTGGAAAAAATCTAAAATCAATGAAATCTACAACATATCCTAATCTGACTCTATCGATTAAATTTCCAATGGCTCCACCGAGAATCATAGATAAAGTAAACTTATAAAATGTACTGCTGGGTACATTTACAATTGAATACACCAATATTGTCCCAACAATAACAGTTATTATTATAAAAAATACTGTCTTATTTTGCAATATTCCAAAAGCAGCACCTTTATTTTCAACGTACGTAAAGTTAAATACATTGTCTATTATAGGAAAAGTCCCAATGGGTTTTAAATACCTCACTACAAAGTATTTTGAAATTTGGTCAATTACAATAGCTAATATGACAGTAATTAGTTCCAATTCTATCCTCCTAAAAAAGCTTTAATTAGGGCTTTTACAAGCCCTAATTAATTACTTTATATATTGTGACAACAATTCTTCTATTTCATCTTCGTTTATAGATGGTCTTTTTACATTGTCATATAATAACCATTCTTCTGTATGGATTGTGGAATCGCCAGGTTCTAATTTTACCATAGGACCTAAAGACTCCATTTCCATCATCCAATCTGTCGTATATGTTTCGTAAGAAGCGTTGTAATCCGGATAAACCGCATTTTCATCATGTTTAAATTTCTTTATAAAAAGATGTCCATGATTAAAGTACGCTGCCCATCCTTTTTCATTTTGAATTCCAAATTTAAATGGTTCTTTTTTATTAGGGTCTTGCTCAAAAATTATATATTTGTCTCCAAAGTGTATTCTGTGATCTTTCATGTGGGAGTAAGGCCACAATACTAAAGCTCTATTTGGCAAAAGTCCAGTGTCTTTCATAGGTTGCTCAACGATTTGAAGCCCCCCTGTCGCCATGACAGATATAGCCCATGGTGAAAGCTCCACCGCCCAAGCACCTTTATTTGTAAGCGTATGCTTAACATTTACAACAGGTTTATCTGGTTCTAAAGTTACTTCAATCTCCTTTTTTATGTAGGCATAATCATTAGGCTCTTGAATAAGCTTAATGCCATTTTCTATTTCTTCGTACTTTATTGGAAAATTATCAAGTGTATAAGTTCTTGGCATGGCTTCAGGGCTGTGCCACAATCTGTGACCACCATAACTTCTCCAAATGTCTTCACCTTTTTTACCTGCATCTTCTGCATTAATGCTGAATTCATTTTCTTGTCCTACAAATCCAAATCTCATTATCCTTGGACCTATTTCCGTTGTGGCTATAAAATCAACCACCCCATTAGAAACTTCAATGCAATTATTCCAACCCGAAAATGAAACCTTCTTAATCGTAACACTCATGATATCATTCCTTTCTTAATAAAACATACTTGTATGATTCCTAAAAATTTTTGAATAAGAGTGCGATAAAGCACTCTTATTCATCATTTTAATAGCTCTAATGCCTTGTTGACGATATTTTCAACAGTGAATCCAAATTCTCTAAAGAGTATATCACCAGGCGCAGATGCTCCAAAATGATCAAGACCAATTACGCATCCGTCAAGGCCAACGTATTTATACCAGCTCATAGTGCTTGCAGCCTCTACTGCAATTCTGGCTCTCACATCATCAGGAAGCACCGTTTTTTTGTATTCATCTGGTTGAGCATCAAATATCTCCATCGAAGGCATGCTTACTACCCTCGCCTTAATCCCCTTCTCTTTAAGCACTTTGTATGCCTCATAAATCAAACTAACCTCTGAACCACTGGCCAATAAAATCACATCTGGATTTCCATCTTCTGCATCACACAATACATATCCACCTTTTAAAGCATCTTTTGATGTCTCATCGTAGACAGGAAGATTTTGCCTTGTCAATATCAATGCTGTTGGCCCATCTTTTTTGTTAAGAGCGTAACACCATGCAGCAGAAACTTCTTTTGAATCTGCAGGCCTTATAACAGTCAAGTTTGGAATGCTTCTTAACATCGGTAAATGTTCTATCGGTTCGTGTGTTGGGCCATCCTCACCAACACCAATGCTATCATGAGTAAACACATAAATTACAGGAAGCTTCATCAACGCAGATAACCTTACAGCGCCTTTCATATAATCGCTGAATACGAGAAATGTAGATACATAAGGTATAATGCCGCCATAAGCAGCCATTCCATTCGCAATCGCTGCCATTGCATGTTCTCTAACGCCAAAGTGGAAATTAGAACCACCTCTGTTTTCGCTGCTATAGTCGCCTCTATCTTTTGTGTAAGTCTTTGTAGATGGCGCGAGATCAGCAGAACCACCAATCAGATTTGGGACAAGCTTAACCAAATAATTCAAAACGTCTCCAGATGAAGACCTTGTAGCTGTCTTTACTTTAAAATTCCAAAGACCTTCATCAGCGACTAAATCAACCGGCAATTTCTCACTATGCCATTTATCCCATTCTTCTGCTAATTCTGGATATTCTTTTCTGTAATTTTCAAACATTCTATTCCATTTTTCTTCTTCTTTATTTAATTCTTCTATGATATTTTCAAAATGCTTACGCACTTCATCTGGAACATAAAATTCCTCGTCGTACTCCCATCCCAAAAACTTTTTAGTTGCCTCTACGTTTTTATCTCCCAGTGGTTCTCCATGTGCTGAAGCTTTTCCTTGTTTCTCTGGGCAGCCGTATCCAATCACAGTCTTTACTATAATAAGTGACGGCCTTTCTTTGTCTGCCTTTGCTTCTTCAATAGCTTTTCCTATCTTTTCTACGTCATTACCATCATCTACTTTTATAACTTGCCAACCATAAGCCTCAAATCTTTTACCAACATCTTCTGTAAATGCAATATCAGTGCCACCTTCTATAGAAATATTATTTGAATCATACAATGCTATCAGTTTACCAAGTTTTAGTGTTCCAGCTAAAGAACATGCTTCAGAAGAAATGCCCTCCATGAGGCATCCATCGCCAACGATAGCGTATGTATAATTATCCACTATGTCATACCCTGGACGGTTAAATTTGCTTGCCATGTAAGTCTCAGCAATTGCCATACCAACAGCGTTTGAAATACCTTGTCCCAATGGGCCTGTAGTGATTTCAACACCTGGTGTATGTCCGTATTCTGGATGCCCTGGAGTCAAACTTTGCCATTGCCTAAAATTCTTAAGATCTTCTATTGTAAGTCCATAGCCAAAAAGATGCAGCAACGAATATAAAAGTGCAGAACCATGTCCAGCAGATAGTATAAATCTATCTCTCCCAGCCCATTTAGGATTCTTGGGACTGTGCTTTAAATATTTGGCCCACAATGTATACGCCATTGGAGCAGAACCCATTGGCATACCTGGATGTCCGGAGTTAGCCTTTTGCACCTGTTCGATTGAAAGTATACGTATAGTATTAATTGCTAATTCATCAATCCTGTTCATACTTAACTCTCCTTTGCTTTTTAATTACCATTAATATTATATCATTGGACAACTCGTAATAAAAGAATTTAACTTAAAATTCGGGTAAGTTATGAATTATTTTTATATTTTGCACACTTTTTTTGTTGAGTTTTATGACAGAATAACAACGAAATAAATGCACTTAGTTATTGACTAGATAAATATACTATGATATAATAAATTTCGTCGCAGGGGAGTAGCTCAATTGGTAGAGCGGCGGTCTCCAAAACCGTAGGTTGCGAGTTCGATTCTTGTCTCCCCTGCCATTTTTATGCCTAAAATCAAGCATTTTAAGGCTGGATATAAATAACAATATTAGCTTATATGCAAAGTTGGGAACATTTTGGGGACAAAATTGAGCAAAAAATAATTATAAATCTTCAAATTCCCATAAAAACACTTAATTTTAATTTAGCACAAAAACATTTGTTATAAAATAAGCACTCATTTTAGAGTGCTTATTGCTTCTTTATGCTTGAAAGTATTTAGCATAGACCTGCTTATGATTTATCTTACGTGGATAATACTGCTCATATATAATATCACCTAAATTATTTTGTTTTATAATAAATATGGTATTTTCTATATTCTTATTAAACTTACATAATTCATCTATTTTCCTACTCAACTCGCATGAATTTCTTACAGTAATCTGAATTTTAGTCCATATGATTCCATAATGTTTTTCATAAATTCTTTTATGATTTGGAGGAACCAATATTACATAATGCTTACCATTGATTGTTATTAAAGCTCTACCTTCTTTGTACGCTAATCCTAAAACTTCTTCATCTTTTAAACCAAATAATCTTAGTGTTATTATCGTCTTAACATCATGCCCATATTCCTGCAAGAACTCTCCAACTTTAGGAGTAATATTTTCATCCAATAGGAATTTCATTTTCGTCCTCCTGATATGGATAATCTAACAGATCCACAACAAAGTCCAAAGCACTTTGAACATCTTCCTCGTTTAATAAATACTCATTACATATTTCTTGAATTGACATATTATCTTTGAAGCACGATAATATTAATGAAACAGGTATCCTCCTGCCATTTATAGAAGGCATGCCAGCTAATATATCATCATCTACAACTATCCTATTATGCCTTTTCGCCGTTACTTTAAGATAGGATTTAATGTTCATATTATACACCTTGGGAATGCTTAAATTAATACCATGCTTATATCTTGGTATAAAATCATCTTCCCTATTGCAATTATACTCACTTTTTTCTACATTTATTCCTTCGTAATAAGATATATCAAAATTACTGTAGTATTCCAATCTTTTGTTTGCGTTTTTTGTTTCATATATCATTTTTAAACATCCTTTTCCTCAATCTTTTTTAAAATTTGTAATTTTTCTAATGCTTCTTGTAAAACCTTTATCATGTTTTCTACGTCAGTTTCAGCTAATTCAAATAATATTTTATGATTTCCCTTATTTTTAGAATCATCATTAAATAATTCAAGATTAATAAGAATTGAATAAGTCAAAATTTCATTTATATCATTCTTATTTCTTTTAGTTAAAATTTCATAGTCAAAGTTGTCAAACAAATTTTGCTTACTGGTACATTTTACTTTTATATCATCGATTAATTGAGGGCAACGTTGCAAAATTTCTTTAATAATTATTATTTTTTCACTATCATAATCATAAGTACCATCATTTTTAAGTACAATGCGCCTTGCCTCATTTAATATATAAAAAACCTGTCCTATAAAATCATCTAAATTAATTTTATCATCAATTGCTTCTAATTCCTTTTTTAAATTATAATCATGAGCCTCAATTCTAACACCTTCACTAAACCATTTAACTATTATAATATTTTTTATATATAAATCTATAAATATTTCAGCATATCTTTTAAATGTCTCAATATTCACTTCCTTATTCTTTTCCACAAAAAACACACCTCCTATTTGTATTCTATTACAACAAAACTATTCCACCCTATAAAGAATGTGAAATTTCTTTTAGTCCTTTATTAAAATATATTTAAATATACTAATATATAATAATATTATATTAAATTGAATAAGATTCCATTTTGGTACCATTATAGATATTGTTATAAAAAATGTCAAGTACAACATATAGTTGTAAAATTAATCAAAACCACAAAATACATTCTTATACTATATATTGTGCCATAAAAAAATAGGCCCCGAAGGGCCTTTATGCTTTCATATACTTTTCATAGATTCTCTGCAGCAACACAGCTACATATCCACCATCACATTGCTTGCCTTCCACTGCATTCTGTTTCCAGTATTCTAGACTTGTAATTATACCAGCTTTTACAAAGGCATCTATAACAGTGTCCAGTGAATTATTTTCCGTTTTTTTCTTTAATCCCAGAGCCTGAACCATTCCATCACATATCGCCTGAGCTATTGCCTGTCTGTTAGTCTCTTGTTTTAGAAAGTTAGCGTCCTTGACTGAGTCTATAAACAAATTTTCTACTAAGATTGCAGCCATTTTTGTTTCTCTTAATATAGCGTAATTTGCTGTTTTTATTCCTCTGTCAATAAAGCCTTTGCCTTTAAAGAAGTTTGCTAATTCTCTATGAATGATAGCTTGGATAGAGGCTGTTTTATCACTTGCTGCAGGGTGACGGTAGCTCTCAAAACCAGAACCACCTCCAGCATTAACATGTATGGAAATAAAAAAGTCCACATTTGCGGAATTAGCCATATTTGCACGCTGTAAAAGTCCTACATCTATGTCTTTATCTCTCGTTAGTATTGTATCTACTTCATAGTTTTTCAACAAGTTATTTAACCTCAATGAAATATCGAGTGTTAAATCTTTCTCTTGTAATCCATTTGAACATCCTCCCGGATCTGTTCCTCCATGTTAATGGCCGGGGTCAACACATATTTTAATCCCCGACATAAATATCACATCCTTTCTTTATATAAAATTAACGACCTCTTTATGGCCGTCAAATTGTCCTAAATTATTACGTGTACGATATTTAGCATGTAATCTCCTATGTTCTGCTTCATTCCGAATTAGTAATAAGTTTTCAATACGGTTATCTAAAGTATTGCCATTGACATGATGTACACTTTCTGTTGGTTTTAAATATCTTCCTAAATATTGTTCCATAACAAGTCTATGTTCGCAAACATATCCTTTCTCTGTAGCATAAGGATGATTTGGACAATAAATATATACATATCCTTTTGAAATTGTCTTTCCACCACGCCATTTAGGATTGCCATTACCAATTTTGCTTTTATTATAGCATTCTTGGCTACAGAAGAATCTGCGCTGTTGCTTATGTTTATACGTGTAACGCTGGCTTGTTGACAATTTAAATTTTTTGTTACATATAGGACAAATTGCATATAAGGGAATATTCATATACGGCCGTTTTGGCATCATTGCTCTATACCACCTTTGCCTTGTAGGACTGCAACTGCTTTTTTAATCACCTCAGGAATAGGAATACCACTTCTTCCTACATTTTCAATAATGCTTAAAAGTTCATTAGCTAAATAGAAGAAGATTGTTGCATCCCTGAAAATATGAGCATTTCCCAAAGCCCTGTCAACAAGATTTGCAACAGCAACAATTACAAATATACCTACCTTTTTAGCAATACCTTTCAAACCAGCATTGCTGCTAAGCTTTCCTTCTATCCCTGCAGCAATGACACCCGTAATGTAATCAAATATAACAAATGCAAGCAAAATTCCGAGCAATGCGCTCCACCCCCCAAAAAGATAGGAGGCAAGAGCGCCTCCAAATGCTGTTATTGTTTTAAATATATTTTCATACTTCATTTTCACACTTCCTCTCTATTCTTGAAATACAAAATCGTATTGAATTTTCATAGTATTAGTTGATGTTTTAGTGACCGGTGACGCGAGCAATGTTCGTGCACCGTATAGAGCTTGATTTAACTTATATATCTTTTTAGTATTGTTTCCTGCTAACCACAAATTTGCGCCGTCCCATGCTAGGCCATATGGCCAACTATCCGGACTTGAAAAGCTGCTTATGACTGCTCCTGTGGATGGGTTTAACTTATATATCTTTTTAGTATTGTTTCCTGCTAACCACAAATTTGCGCCGTCCCATGCTAGGCCATATGGCCAACTATCCGGACTTGAAAAGCTGCTTATGACTGCTCCTGTGGATGGGTTTAACTTATATATCTTTTTAGTATTGTTTCCTGCTAACCACAAATTTGCGCCGTCCCATGCTAGGCCATATGGATAACTATCCGGACTTGAAAAGCTGCTTATGACTGCTCCTGTGGATGGATTTAGTTTGTATATCTTTTGAGTATTATATCCCGCTAACCACAAATTTGCGCCGTCCCATGCTAGGCCATATGGATAACTATCCGGACTTGAAAAGCTGCTTATGACTGCTCCTGTGGATGGGTTTAGTTTGTATATCTTTTGAGTATTACCGCCCGCTAACCACAAATTCGTTCCGTCCCATGCAAGACCATATGATGAACTATCTGGACTTGAAAAACTATACCACGCAAATTGTAATGGATTCGAATATGCCCATATGATAGTCTGAAATGTTCCATTTGCAGCATTAGTTGGCCAATCAAATACAAAATGCATTCTCATATATCTATCAAAATTGAAATTACTTTCTGTAACATTTAGACTACCTCTCAATGTGTCTGAACCTGCGTACGCTGTTTGATCTGCCCAGCCTATCAGATTACCCGTTTCCGGATATAAATCATCTGATTCAATTTGTGATGATGAATAGAGTTGAATTTGATTAAATACATTGCTAAAACTCGGCTTTGAAGCCGAAGAGTTTTGTATAATTCTATCTTGTATTGCCCATCTTAAATAATTATATCCTATGCTTGTAATAAGGTTTTCTGTCTTCGCCTCAAGAACTTTCTTTTTTGTCGCTGCGTCAAACAATTCAACAGTTACAAGCCCTCGAATTTTTGAAACTTTTTCTTTAAAAGATACAACTTCAATGTTTTTCCTATAATCTTTCACATAACTTCTAGATAGCAATTTAGCGCCTCCTAACTAAGTGTAACAATTGCACTTGTTGCAATTTGTTCTAGTTTTATGACTTCCTCATTGCCTATTGTAATAGGTAATTGTGTTTCAGCCGAAGCTACCATATTAAGCTGTAATACTTTAACATCAATGTTTTCCTCCCAGTTGACTCTTGGAGCTTCAGAGCCAACTCCACCAAGCAAGTTTGTGGCATAAACATAGAATTGCAAATGTTGTGCTGCTATTGTAAATGTACCAGTGCTTGTATACATCTGCACATCCAACATTGCAGATCCTTGTTGTATTTGTGCTAAAACAAATGGTACTCCTATAGTGTTATATCCTGCTTGACACAGTTGCTGTATCGTAGGCCCTATTTGAGCGCCTGCAAGGAAAAATTTGACCGTAAGAACCAATGCTGCACTTGCTTGCCCTACTATCATCAATCCTATTTGTGCATTCGTGCTTGAAAAATTTGTAATCGACAGAGAAATTGGATATTGCTGCGTTGTTGTAATAGTTAATGCATCATTATTCGTTGCAAATAACATACTTGGTTGTGCTGCAGCAATATCTGATGATATAGATTGTTCTTCAGTATCCTGTAGCCCTGGAATAATATAGCTTAACTCTACTTCATTCTTCCAAGGCTCTTGGGGATACCGCTTCAACCGCAATATTCTTGTCATTACATCAATTTTTAGTTCGCTGTCATAAACTCTAACTGTATCTCCGATATAAAATTTGTCCTCACTTAAACCTGTTATTGAAGATAAGTCAAGAACACTACATTCATAACTGATAATCGGTTGTGACAATTCAGCTAACTTCTTTTTTGCAGCATCCAACAAATTTTGAGTGAGAATAAATCTATCGTCTTGCCAGATATATTCCTTCCTAAACTTTGCTTTTGCCTCCGTAAGTGTAAGACCTTGCGATGTATACCAGCTATAATCCTCAAGATATTCCTTGCCGTCATTAAAATCTGCGATACTAAGGCCATTCTTTCCATACGCATATAACACCGTTGCTTCAGGTGGCTTTACAGTTCGCTTTATTGATTTTAGATTCTTCTTGTATCGAAATCCAGCACCTCTATTGCTACCTATCTGCTGCAGCATGTTTATTTTTCTGTTTATACTATCCCACTGTATCTCTAATCCTACTATTTTTGCCCATTGTCGGACCAACCAAAGCACTGTTTTATCTACTTCTTTCAAGCTATATATGCCATCAGTATCCGCTTCTATTGTTCCGACTGTCCATCTTGTACCAATTAGCAACTGCTTTAATCCATCTATAGCACTCTTTCTATCAATAAGAAACTCGCCTTGTTTCGTGCTGTTTAGAAGCTCGATATAGGCGAGTTCACATGACACATCTACGATTTCTTTGCCTGAATCGTCTCGGCCATCAACAATTTGAGAAATAATATATCTTTTGCTAGCATAAATAACCTCTTCGTCATGCTTAATATATTGCGATTTTGAGTCATTAAATGGTATCGAAAATTCCAATGTTTCAGCATCATTTAGTTTTTCTTCAACAACTATATCATATGCATTCTCTAATATTGCTACCAGATTGCCATGCAGGTCATAGAGCTTTATATAATCCTTCAATCACCTCACCGCCTTTAAGACTTCAGGACCGCTCCTAATGAAAATGTAAAAGAAGGTGTATCTCCAGCAATCGTATAGAATGCTGCTATTTGAGATCCTAGTAAGCCTGTTACAGCCTTCATTTCCGAAGTAACGGCTGTCGCTTGTGTGAACGTCACTAAATCGAACCACTTGCCCGAAACTGGGTCCTTCGTTTTTATTTTTATGTCTAAAGTCGGCATTGTTCCACTCACTGCTGTTATATCCAAGAAAAATACTGCCTCTTTATATTTCTTCATATCTATTGGCGTTGCGCTTGTATCTCCAGATGCAGTTCTCGCCGCAGATGCAAGCATAGTGACTTCCTGAGCAGTTTGTACAAGTTGGACTTGCACTACACCATTTGAATCTGTAAGTATACGCCTTGCATTCGTTCCATCACTTCCGGCTATCAATATTGCCTTAGCCGGATGTGCACTTCCCGGAGTAGCATCTGCAGGTGTCGAGACTATGTCTACATCGCCAATATTGTTATTGCCAGCTGGTATTGATGGTAGCTGAGCTACATTTATAGAACCTATATTATTTGTGCCAGCAGGCAGAGACTCAGAAATTGCAGTTTTTAAATTACCATTGCTGCTTAAAGTCGATGGCAATCCGCCACCAAATAAGGTCCTTATTCTTTTTATTATGCCTATAAGTGTACCGTTTCCTGTGGCTTCGGCATCTGTCGTTGTACCTAATGTTGCTATGGCTCCATCTTTTGCCTTAGTTTGCATATACCAGTCTATACCATCATAGTAGCTGCTGGTCAACTTATTATCAAGATCTGTATTGAGCCTTGCATTTTGCTGCGCCATTATATCCACCTCTCTTTAAACTGTATTTTTATATCTGCATTTACTCCATTCTCACAATTGAATATGAGACTATTGGGTCCTGGTTGCAATGTTGGAAATTCACCATCAATCAATGCCAATATTGAATCCTCTGCTGGATCATATCCACCGGTTGTATTTATGTCTCGGTCCATCCCTTTGTAACAAGTAAAAGTTTCACTATTTATGTCTATTTGACTATTGTTTGTTATGGTACCATTATACAAAAAGATAACATCGTTCAATGTTATCTTTGGATTTTTTATATCCCCCCAAGCGGCAATAATACTTATGACAGGGTTTGTTTCTGCAGTGCCATTATTATATATACCTTGCGTTGCACCAGATTGAACTGTATATTTTTGTGTTATATCATTCAAAGAATATGCAAATGGATCACAAATAAATTCAATTGTAAACTCACCTAAATAAAAGAAATCTCGCTGTATTTGCATATTATTGGCCACTTTAGCCATGTAATATTTATCCGTTTCATCACTTAATATTAATTGCACTTTATCATTTGTCTTAAGCCATGCTGCAACTGCTCGAAATTTTGCCATAAATTCATCTTTATTTAATACCGGAAGATCACAATCAATAGAAATTTTTCTATCGCCAAAGGGTTGTGGAAATAAATATGAACCTGCTCTACCTGATATTTTCTCATACTGATCCTGTATTTCAGGAAATATATTTCTATTTATTTTTACCACATTTACTCCCAAATCTTTACTTGATAGCCCATTAAATATAAAGTAACTCATTATCTCACACCCCTTGCACGATTAGATGATTGTATAAGATTGTTTAGTTGTCTTGATATATTGTAGATATCACTATCATTTCTTACAACTAAATTCTCCACTGTTATAAGAGATCCAAACTGCATCTGTGGAAATAATATATCCTTTAATGCACTCGCTAGTTCTCTATAATTTATTCCTGTATTAACATTAGTTGATAAATTAGTACTTATATCCGAATTTACTTGCTCATTCAACCCTTGCATTGCTTTATTTACCATTTTGCTGCTGTCTGCGATACCTTCCGCCATGCCTGCACCAATTTGTAAGCCTACTTCATCTCTAAACAATCTAGATGGTGAATGAATACCAAGAGCATTTTTAGCAGCATTGAGAGCATTTTTAGCTGCTCTAACTACTCCTTCTGCAAGACTAACTGCTGCATCTGCTACACCATTTGCAATCCCTCGTATAAGATCTATACCCAGCTGTGCCCAGTTTATTTTTGCAAAACCTTTAACCATTGCAATAAATATTTGTGGAATAACCGCAACAACTTCTGGTATATTTTGCACTATCCCTAACGCCAAAGCGACCATGATTTGTAATGCAGCCGATATTAACATAGGCAAATTCTGTATTATTACTGATACAATCGTTGTAACAATTGTTGGAATATAACTAATTAGTTGAGGGATAGCCCGCGCTAAACCATTTATTAATGCCTGTAATAATTGAATGCCTGACTCTATTATTTTAGGCAAATTAGTTAATATGGTTTTTAAAATAGCATCAATAACTTTTGGCAATGCGGCCACCAAAGCAGGAATTGTGTCAATTATGCCATTTATTAAAGCCGTCAATATTTCAGTGCCTAAATCAATTATTGTTGATAAGTTTGAATAAATTGCATCATAGAATGATTCAATTATTTTCGGTATAGCATCAACAAGTTTTGGTAAAGCCTTCATTAACCCTTTTACTAATGCAAGTATCATCTGTAATGCTGCTTCAATAAGCTTTGGTAACGCTGGAATAATGCCGTTTACCAAAGCTAATATAATTTGTAATGCCACAGGAACTAATTGTGGCAATGCTTGCGTTATGCCATTTATAAGAGCCATTACTATTCCAACCGCTGCTTGTATCAAATTAGGTAATGCCTGGGATATCCCAGTAACTAACATTGTAATTGCTTGAACTGCTGCTTCTATTAATTGTGGTCCACTTGAGCTTATTACTTGAATTAAAGAATTTAATAGCTGCATAGTCGCATCAATTAAAGGAGGTAAAACTGTCGGAATTGCTGTAACAATTGCATTTGCAATGCCTGTGAGTATTGTCGGTATTACCGTTAATATCTGTGGCAAAAATCCCAAAATCTGATTTATTATTGAGTTCAGTCCTTCCGAAATTGCTGTTCCTACCTGCGACCAATCGCCAGTTTTTAATGCCTGCCCTACAGCAGCAGTTACATTCTGTACATTATTTACAAGCGATTGTAATGCAGGCAATACAGCTGACGCTATGTTGCCTCCTAACCCTTGCAATGACATTTTTAAAGCAGATATACTATCTCCAAAAGCATCTAATGCAGATATTTGCTCGCCTGACAAAACCGCACCATTCTTTTCCGCCTCTTGTGTTAATCGATTTAACTCATCACCGCCAGCTTTAATGAGCGGATTTAGTTCCATAGCTGATTTTCCAAAAATCTGCATTGCTAAAGCGTCGCGTTCTGTTTCATTTGATATGCCATTAAGTGCATTTAATGCTTCACTAAAAACGATTTTGCTATCTCTAAGCTGTCCATTTGAATCTGTTACACTTATGCCTAAAGCCTTAAATGCTGCGGCTTGTGCTCCAGTTCCATCTTTTGCTGCGGCCATACTTTTTGTTAATTTCGCTTGTGCACCTGCAATTGTGTCAAAACTAACTCCCAAATTATCTCCAGCATATCTTAATTCTTGTACCCTTTCAGCTGTAAGGCCTGTAACATCTGATGCCTTTTGTATCTCATCTGCATAGTCAGCAGCGGATGTTGCCATTTTCCACACTCCTGTAGCTGCCCCCACCGCTGCTGTACCAACTGCTGCTATTCCCGCGATCGCCGCTTTACCGATTGTAGCACCAATTTTGCCTAAGCCATCTCCTAATTTGCTTAACACGCCATCAAATTTACTTGCCTTAGATGATTCTTGCTCCATCTCATTGCCAAAACTATTCAATTTAGCAGTACAATCGGCCAATTCTTTTTGGTTTTTGTTTAAAGATTCCGTTTCTTTGTTTATTCTTATTTGCAAATCCTGAGCGGCTTTGCTATCTTCTCCCTTTTCTGCTGCTATTCGTTTATATTCATTTGTTAATGCTTCAACTTTTTGGCGCTGCAATTCAGTTATTTCATTTAAAGCTTTTATCCTTGCTTGCAAACCTTCTGCATTGCTGCCCCAGTCATCCATTCCTGCTGCTGCAGCCTTAAACCCTGTATCTATCACTCGAATTTGTCTGTTTAATTCAGCTATATTGGCTTTAAAATCAGTTATATCCAATGACACTTTTCCGCCAATATCGTTCTCATTTCCCGCTGCCATAATTTCACCACCTTATAGCCATGACGGCGGTTTCGTCGCTCTTATATATGTCTTACCATTCCTAATTCGTATATTGTCATTCTTTTTAGGCTTATAAAATAAAAAATCCATCAATGTTTCAAGGCTGGTATCATCAATATCCTTCAATGTCCAACCAAAATTCTTAACCAATAAATGATATAGACTATTCAAGGTATCTTCTATATCAACACCTTCACTATCATTTTGGGACGTTTCTACGTCCCTTTTTAGTTTTTTTGGATCACGCCTGACACTGCCAAAATTATTTTATTGATTTCAATGTTTATTTCTTCATCACTTAAATCTTTCTGCAATTCATCTATTGTAAATTGATTGCCGTATACCTCACATATTAGAGCTGCCTTTCTATCATTTAGTTCTGCCATCTTGTCTAAAAGTTCTTCAATTGTATCTAAATTTTCTAAGTCATTTTGTATTTCCTTGCCTATTTTGGCCAACTCTAATGATTCCTTTTGTATCTTTAAAGCCTCTTTACTCAAAAATGCTGTTACTTTTATCGTTGAATATGTTTTATCGCCTAATTTCAATGTAAGTGCTTTCATATTATCCCTCCATTAAAATTATAGGGAGGAATTAACCTCCCTATTATGCTGCTGTAGTAAAATCTATTGCTGTTGCTGCCAATGCCTGTCCGTAAGCATCTACTACACCTGCTATAGATACAATATACTTTGTCGTAGCTGAAAGTGCTGCTGTAGGCGTAATTGTAAGTATCTTCTTTGTAACATCAAGCGATTTTGTAACTGCTACAATATTTCCATTTGTTGAATTTATAAGTGTAACTGCTTCAGATTCTATCGGATTGCTAAACGTAAGAGTGATAGCTGCTGTACTGCTTACATCAGCTGCTCCGTCAGCTGGCGTACTGCTTATTAATGTTATAGCTGCTGGTGTTCCTGATTTATCTGGTGTTTGTACTTGTGTAAACCAACCAGTTGGATCGAATGCTGGATCTGATGTGTCTGCAAATATTCTTTTTATTGATTGCAATTTCCCATCTATGGTCCATTGATGTTTTGTTGATACTGCTGTATAAGTAAGTTCATAAGTTTTTTCATCAACTTTATCGGATTTTGTCACTGAATCTTCTGCGCCACCATAAATTGTGCCTTTTAAGAACCAATAATATCTATAACCATCAGCACCCATATTGAACCTAAACCCAAGCGCAATATCAGGTGGATTAGCTTCTCCTGAATCATATACCCTGCCGGAAACCTGGTCATACTTTTTACCTTGAAGTATTGCCAATTTTTGAGCCGGTATATTCTGCACAGTAATTTTTAGTTCTGTTGCAGCTTCTGTCACATAATTATTTGCTGCTTTGTTATCATAATAAGTTGTTTTACTGTCTATTTTGGCCTCTGCTGATATTTCCGCAACCGGCGCTAAATATTGTGGTGCCCCTGCCATATATCCATTGTCATCATCTTGTGTTACTAATGCAAAATATAAGTTATCGACGCCTACAAATTCGCCGTATTCATTAGCCATCTTTTTTATTCCTCCTTGTAAAAAATATAATCTGACGTATAACCGTAATGGCCTGTATCTTGATTAAATGGTAAATCTCTGCCACTTACACGTAAAAAACCTGCTGGAAGCATTACAGACCTAAATAATTGGTCTGCACTTTGCTTTATAGCAGGTTTCTTTGAATATAGTACAAGCTGTACTCTTGTTGTAGTACTCGCTATCTTATTATCATAATGTGTGTCATTTGTCTCATTTATGATTTGATATGTTATGAATGTTTCAGGCAACATTTCTGTATTTCCAAATGTGCCTTGTTCTCTTACAGGGTAGCCCAAAGATATCAATGTATTATAAATTAACTCATAAATGTTACTCATCAGGCATCCCTGCCTTTTTTAATATATCTCTCTGTATTTTTTTAACTTTGCTTTTGTTACTTGTGAAAGCATTTCTTATTCCCGGATCTGCAGCATTATGTGGAGACCCATATTCAACAAATACAGCGTGCCAAGCATTTTCGCTTTTATCCGTATTTATGCCAACATCTACGTAAAAATAATTGCCATCTTGCTTTACCTCTGAAAGGTCGACACCTTTTAAAGTAGCTCCTGTGAATTTATGCTTTTCTGCCCACGCTTTTATATCCTCATATACTGGTTTTGCACTTTCAGCAATAGCCTCTGATACAGATTCTTCAACATTGACTCCAACTTCTTGTATCTTTTTTAGATATTCTTCTATGCCTGATAATTTTAAACTTATAGTTCTATTTTTTGTTAAATTAGATGGCGTTGACATTAAGCATTCACCACTCTTTGCACTTTGAGAATCATGTATTGATTCCTCATTTCGACATTCTCAATGTTAATTATCTCGTATACCTTGCTTGGATCGTCATTTAATAATACTCTATCTCGTTCTGATATATCAGGTCTATACCACATCGTTAATTCAGCCGTATCATAAACTATAAGCGAGCCTGCTTGAATGCTTTCTGTACCGCCCCTACCTTTCCAATTGCAATAATCGAGCGCCGGATCTGCATCGACATAGTCTATGTCAGGAGCTCCGTTGACAATTGTCTGTTTCCGATTTTGTATATGAATTATTGTATTAAAAATTAACGTACTCGGTTTAAACAGATGCGCCACCTCCAGCATGTATGTATAGATTTTTCAAGCGATACCGCAAATGCTCCGGCATGCCTGCATCACTGTCTTTACTCAAAAATCTCCAGACTGCATAATCTACAACAAACATAAGATGGTATGAATTACTTCCATCGAGTGCTATTCCTTTTTCTTCGGTCAATTCGGTTATGATTCCCTCAATTAATTTTGTTAAATATATATCTCTAATGGAAGTATTCATACCTAAATTTGCTTTTACAAGTTGGAGGATTAAACCTATATCCACTTTACTTCCTCCTATTTAAATATATTATGCATTAGCAATATCAGCATCAAAGGTTATTGTTGTAGTTGGAGCAACATTATTTATATTCACTATCACAAAGCCTGCACCAATTGCTGGAGCACCATCATAACGGGCTGTGCCTTTGAATACTGTCTGGTCCTCTATAAATCTTACCTGGTCTGATACTGCGAGCTGTGCGCCTGCTCTTTCTGCCAATAGATAGAGGGAACCGTAGCCACCTATAATATCACCGTCAGGTATAAATGGCAATTCAACGATATCTCCGCCTTCGACCGGCATTGTATTATTTTGTCCCGCGACAATTGCACCGGCAGCATTAAATGTAACAGCCTTTGATATCAATGTCATTCTTGTCTTTCTATTCATAGCCCAGAAAGTTCCACCAGTTGCATAATTAGGTTGTGCTGCACCCAGTGCAAGCATTAATGCAGAGAAGAATTTTGCATCGCTTAATGTTCCATCTAATTTAAGCAGATTTGTCGTGGTTAAATTCTCCCATGCAGGTGCATTTGCTCCCCAGTCGGCAGGCTGTTGGGTTTGTGCAAGTCTCGTCGCAATGCCTAGAGGCATCTTTGTGCCAGTACCATATAATATAGCTTTATCAACTGCGAGACCTATAGCCTGTCCAAGTGCATCCATTATCTCATTTGCAAGGTTCAAGTCACTATCTTCCAATATTGAATTAGGCACTGGAATAAATCCACCAACCTTATAGCCGTCAACCTCAATCTGATTGAATTTAAGAGCTAACTCATTGAGCTTTCCGACTGATTCTGTCCATATACCTTCAGGGATGGTTCCGGCAATATTTTGTCTCGCTTTACCTGCTACTGATTTTAAGTTTACTCTCGTTATTAACTTGCTGTATCTATAAAGATTGTCTCTTAAGAGGTCCAACATAACATCAGGTATTGTCAGCTCTGCGCCAGTTACGGACCTTTTCTGTCCTATCAGTTCTCTTGTTCGTGTCAAGAATTCTTTTACCTCATCTTTTGCAATCAAAGCATTGACCACTTCTCTTGTCATTCCATTGAAAAATTTCCCTGTTCTCATTCTTACCTCTCCTTCAACCATATTTTTATTTCTGTCATTCGCTTTGCTTTCAGAATTGTTTTTAGGTTCTTTGCTGTTCAGTTCTTCAAGCTGTCCTTCAAGTTCTGCAATCTCGCCTTCAAGTTTGCTTTTATTTTCCTCAAAGTCAGCTTTATCTTTGTCAAGTTTTTCAGTCTCCTCTTCTATTGCCGCTATTTCTTCATCTGTTTTTGCCTCATCAATAGCTTTTTCCAATTCGGAAGCTCTCTTATTGAGATCTTCCTCAGTTTTTAGAAGTTCCGCCAAAGCTGCTTTTCTCTGCTCAATTTTTTTGTTCAACATTATCTGTTTTAATGCCATAATTTCTCAACCTCTCTTTCAATTTTTTCTTTCTAATTTCAATTTGTTTTTGTTTATACTTCTCAATTTCTCTGTGTCTAGCCTGCACACCTGTTTCTTCATATGCAGGAAATGTGCAAACAGATACCTCATGTAAGTCAATCGCTCTTAATGTCGTATGCAAAGTTCCGTCTTGGCGCCACTCATCTTCCTCATCTAATACATTAAAGCCAAAACTACATTGTGATACATCACCGCGCTTTACCCTTTCATATAAATTCATAGCATCACTATCATTTTGGTTAATTTTTATACTGCCCCAAAGCCCATGTCCATCGCTTTTTAATTCAAGCGTTCCGGCTTTATTTCTGCCAAGCACAAGAGTTGTGTCATGATTTATCAACGCCCTTATGTCATTTCCAAGTGTATTATTTACGGCTTCTGGAGCAACCTTCTCAAAATAACCGGGCCATAGTTCCGTTTCTTGATTGTAGACAATGAAATAACCTTCAATATATTTATCGCTGTCGCCTTCTGCTCTAACCTTTAATTTTGCTAAATCGGACTGTAAACTTCTTGTCTGAAATATTGTTTTATCCATTATCATCACCTCCATTTTCCTTAAGCTTTTTCTGTTCTCCAATCATTCCAGCCGGAATGTAATTCTCTAAGATCACCCTTTCGTCAAGCCCGTCAAGTGGCGACATGCCAAGCCAATCCCTTACCTCATTGCCTGTCATAATGCCTCTCACATACATATTGGATCCCACATTTGATAGCTCTGTAATGTCATAAGCATATAAACTGCGCGGATTGAATTTGAAATATAAGTCAGGACTATAAAGTAGCTTTCTTGTCAGTTCCTGTTCTATTCCTTTGGCTATCGGAAGAATAGTTGCGTTTATGAATGTATTGTACTCGTCTTTATTGAAATCTCCTACACCCAAGAAAAAAGCAGGCACACCAAATATACCTGCAACTGTCCTTTTATCAATTTGTACCGCGTCATTTATTGCGAGGTCTTGCAATGATAATGGTTTTATTGTGTCGACTTTTATAAGATCCGCTGGAATTATCCAAGGTTTACCTTCCTCTGTTTCGTCAATATACTTTTCGAGTATCGCCTCTCTGCCTTCCTTACTGGAAAGTTCTTCTGTCATAGCATCAACTGATACAATTACTGAAGGTCTCCATTTATCAGACATAAAATGCTTTTTAGTTACTATAGCTTGTTCAAGATTATTAATAATGTCTTTAAGCACCACTCTATAACCAGTACCCATATATGGTTTTTCTGGATCAGGATTGATGATAAAATGAAGAACCTCATCGTAGTTATAAATTTTATTATTATAAATTATTTTATAAGCTGTATCGGTTTCTAAAAACGATACCTCGGAAGGTTTCAAAGGAATTAATTCATCTATCAATCCATCCTGTGTTATTTTTGGATATACAATACTATTTCCTTTACCATCTAGAAGCATGGTATAAACTATATTGTACATCCATGCCTTACGCGTCATAAGGCTATATGGATTTATATCTATCTTCCTAGATAATTCATTTTTGATCCTTATATCTCCATTTTCTGTATTTTGCATTAGATATATTGTCATAGAAGATATAAGCTCCGCGATTTTGTGTGCCGCTATTTTTACCTCCGGATTGTCAGATAACCTTGTATAACCGGGAATACATAATGTATCATATGCGCCATCTGTTATAAACCATCCTATTAAAGGATCAGCCCTTGTTTTCATCTTTCTATGTTTTATAAATTTTAAAAAATTCAACTACCTCACCGCCCTTCATTAGCTTTTGAGCCATCTTTCAGCATAAGTTTTCTTTTCTAAGTTCTCAAGTTTCCTTACACATGCAAAAACAGCGGCATCAAATATATCAATGCGCTGTGTTCCTCCATCTCCATCGATTTTTTCATATTGAATCATATCGTCTGTTTTTTCTATGGCTCTCACATTCTGAACACAATATTCAAAGGCCTCTGAATGAAGATAATAAAAGTCGCCGTTTTTTACTTTCGCTTCTATGTGCCTGAAACCTTCGCTCTTTTTATAGAAATATTGCGGCTGGTCCACAATATTAAATCCCGCTGTTTTCATGCCGACAAAATATTCTCTGCAAAATTTTCTATCATGGCCAATCTGTTTAATTTTAAATCCCATTTTTCGCATTTTGATAAACCAATTAACTACATCTGCATGATTTACAGTTGGGTTATTGCACATATCAAGCCAACCATCATCTTTCCAGCCGAATAGAGGTATATTATCTTCATCAGCTTTTCTTTGTGCCATTACTATCGGAAACCATGCATGAGTAATAACAATATCGACATCATGCATTTTACCGTTTTTATCTTTATATGCGTTATAATATGTCCCATACAGTGCCGCGGCGGTCAGATCATGCAGCTTTGACAAGTCAGCGCCACCAAACCATTCAATAGGCAATTTAACTAATTCCTCAATGGTCCAATCATATTTTTTGTCACTATTTCTAAATTCATCTATATTGAAATAGGCTTTCATAGAAGCTGTATAAATGTTTAATGACTTCGCAAGAAAATCTTTCCTTTGCTGTGGATCATTCTGAGCCTGTAGAGCGTCATTCATCATATCCTCCGGTCTTATGGTTACTCTATAATTAGGATTAGCCTTCTCATGTTCTATCGGGTTCGTATAATCTACATCTCCATTCTCATCTTCATCTGCTTTTGTAATAAATACAAAATATGCCTCATCTTTAATAGTCCCATTTAATATCTTTTGGCAATATTTCAATCTATTATAGCAGAATGAATTCATATTATCTCCCGCCGTCGTAATACCTATCATCAACTTATTCGTATAAGCTTTCATAGCTTCTTTTATGATATTATATTGTTTCGGCGTTTTATAAGCATGGATCTCATCTGCTATGCCAACATTGCAATTCAAACTATCTTGTTTATCAGGATTAGCAGCCAAAGCTTTAATATATATAAAGCCGTCACTTAATTCGCCACTTATGCTATGTTCCTGATTATTGTCAAGAATTCTAAAATTACCATCTTCACCCATCTGTTTTAGGTTGAAAAGTATAAAATTAAAAGATTGCAATGATTGATCTAGCACTGCGCTTGTAATATATATTTTACTTCCTGACCTTCGCTCTAATAATGCCAAAGCCCAAGATAAAGCAGCAACAAATCTTGTCTTCCCATTTTTTCGAGGTATAAAAATAAACGCTTCTTTAAAGCGCCTTATTTTTGTCCCTTTATTATAAAATCCTAATAAATTATAAACAATAAATTTTTGCCAAGTCTCCAATAAAAAAGGCTCACCTCGTAGCGGTGTGCCATCTAATTTTTCTCCCTGATCATGGACAAATGTTTTTTCAATAATTTGTATTACAAATTCGGCATCTTTCGGGTTAAAATCATAATTAGAATTTTTAAGATCTTTTAAAAATCTATTACAGGTTTGAATTAATTCTTTACAAGCAACTTTCTTACCTGCAACTATGCTCTTTGCATATTCTATTACAGTATCATAGTTTTTATATTTAGTCATTTCAACTCACTCAAAACTGAAGCCAGTTTTGATTTATTGCCCTTTTCAGTAGTTACAGTTTCAATTGATTTCGGATTGAGGCATAGTCTATCAGAGTATGCCAAAATATCTTTTCTCAATGATTCTAATGTTGCAACAATCGGGGATTTTTTTGTACCTCCCTGGTCCGTTTCTACCTCATATTGATACCCACCTTTTTCAAATTCATTATTCAAAGTTAAATATTGATAAACTAGTTCGGAATATATCTCAATTAGGCGATTATACTGCGGTTTATGGACTCCGAGTGTTTTCATATCTTCTATTGTTCTTCTCTTAATTGTTTCCTTTGAAGGTACCTTCGCCATGCCTCTCACCTCCTGAAAAAATTTTTTCAATGGTCGCTCTATTGGAAAGAGTTCCCCGTACCGGTCCCCCAAAGATATTTTATTTTGTTGTCAAGGTGGGGGGGATTACTTTCTTTATCGTTGTCAAATCTTATTATCATTTCTCTGAATATTTTTCTATCCAATCCAAACCAATTTTACCCATCTTCTTAACCCATGCAAGCCCGAATGAAGTAAGTTTATCACTATCTCTATCATGCATTTTATTATGGCACTTTTCACATAAACTAATTAAGTTTATATTTGCTAACGCTAATGCAATATTATATATTAAGCACCATGTAAGAGGTATAATATGATGTACCGTCGTCGCTTGTGTTGTCTTCCCATACCTCTTGCATTCTTGACATAAATACTCATCTCTCTTTAATATTATCTCTCTCTTATGCTTCCATTTTGCACTCTTATAAAAATTATGTTCCATCATTATCGCCTACTTTTGCCAAAATAAAAAAGAGCCTTGTCAAAGCTCTTTATACTTTCCATTTATGTCCGCAATTCATGCATACTGCCAATGTGGTTGTTTTTAAAGTACCTTTTCTTTTCGGTACTAATAACCATAACCCTGCTGTACATAATATTAAAAGCCATCTACCTAAAGTTCTTAGAATGCTTACATCCTTAACTTTTGAACTTCCTTGTACTACTTGAATATTTTCTGAACCACATTTTTTACATACCATATTGACCTCCCCTTTTCTTTCATAATTTCCAATATATATTATTCTATATTTATCTGATTTTTCCTGCACCTAATTCAAAAATTTCATATAGAAAGAACTTAAAGCTTAGACATTTGCCTTATTGCTCATTAGCCTTTTGATTTTCATTTGAAAATTCATAGCTTACCAAAAAAATTCTTAAACAGGTTCCTAAGAGAGCTATAGAATAAAATATTGAAAAACAAAACATATAGCTTAATATAAAACTAATAATAATAGTTGTATAGCTAGTTGCTACTATATCTGAAAAAGACATCAAATACATTCCTATATAGACTATAATTGTCATACCTATAAATGCACCTATAAAATAAAAACTATACAATATGCTAATTAGATTTTTAATCATCTTCTTATTATTAATACTCTCAATTACCCGTTTCGTAATTGTACCAGTTAAAATAGCTAATCCGCTAATTATAAATCCCAACATTCCTATTAGAGATTCGAATAAACTTAAAGTTATATCTCTAATAATTTGGTTAAATAATTCAATTTTAACTAAATTAAAAAGATAAAGCCAGATAATTGCTGCCAAAATAGATATAACAAAAGATAATTTTGCTTCATTACTACTATAAAGTTCTTTCCATTTCAAACTTATTTTCAATAAGTGCATAAATTTAGTATGTTTAGTAGAATAAAAATAATCAATTAGTTTTTCTTCCTGACATCTATTATTGTTCACTTCCTTTGTTTGTTTCTTTTTCATTTAAATTCAACTCCATTTTTTTACTTACAAGTTCCTTTATAAAAAATGACGCTCTTTCTGCAAATGCCCCTATGCTATCTTTTTCAATATCCGGAATTTGTCTTTTATATGGTGTATCTTCAGAACTTGTTATCGTCATTATTTCATCCTGTTTGTTTCTGCCTTTCACAGTCATTTCTCCATATCCTTTGCCAACTCCAAAAAACATCCTTTCAAAAAAACTATTTTTAGGATTTATCCCTTGTTTGCTTTTGCTAGATACCTCTAATCGTTGTGTATATTTTGTAGCATTACTTTCTTTAAATTCTTGAGCAGTTGTACCAAACAATTTGTCAAAGTCATCTGTATTAGCATTAGGTGGAACAATAATAACCTCAGCACTTAATATTTTTTTAAAACTATATATCTTTTCCTTTAACTCGTCTATATTATTTTCTAAAAATATTTCAAAAGAAATATCATCAAAATATGTTTCCAATAATATTTTAAAATACTTATTAAACTGATTATACCCAAAATCCCGTCTCGTAATAAAAGCTATTTCTTCCGTTTTTAGATCAAAATAAAAAGTACAACTAGATGCACAATCATCAGCACCTACTATATTTACAGTATCCTGTTTTTCATCATAGCTTTGTAGTTCTCCCTTAAAAATTTTAACTAATCTACCCGCAACTGATCTATTTTTATAGTCCTTCGACAAATCACAAAATTTATATTTTGTCGTTTGTTGATTATCTTCTTCTTCATAAACTGCTTGAGCATCCATTTTATTAAAAATATCATCCAAAATTTTAATCCTAATATTATCGTCTTTGTATACTTCATATATTTCTGAATTGATATTAAACTTTGAAAAATACATTTGCGCCATTAATTTATTTCCTCCTTTTTCTTTCTATTCTATTTTTTCTATTTTTTAATTCTACAAAAAAAGAGGAAATCCTTCTAAGTTTGATAAAATTTTAAGGCACTAGAATGTGAATGTTCATGATATTTTATATATAAAAGAGCCCTGTTAGAGCTCTTTAAATTACTTAATATCAATTTAATTCAGTTAATATTATGCTATTTCCACATTCTTCGCAAGTAAATTCAATGCCTTTTATTTCAGGATATATATCAATATCACTTACTTCGTACATATTTTTTATTTCTTCCATTTCATTTTCGATTTCTATTTTTACATCCGGTTCGCAATGTATTTTTGATTTCTCTAATTTTTTACTTACATAGCTGTAATTTTCCTCATTCGGTAGCAATTCCACGATCTTTCCACAATGTTCGCAGATAACCTGTATCTTCATTTATAAATTCCCCCCCTTTCTTTGTACTTTTTACCATAATATTCTACATTTCTTTCCAAAATCCTTCTTTTTTAGCAAAAATTTAAGCTCAGGAAGGGGACACCTGAGCTTTGTCTTTTGTTTTTCAAATATTCATCTATTGTTCTATTATGTATTATAGCATAGATTTTTTTGAAAAAAGTATTAGACTTTTTTG
>NZ_MSQD01000020.1 GCF_002102475.1 Thermoanaerobacterium sp. PSU-2
TTATTTCATCTGAAGAACCAATACATTGACGCATTATTCTGTAATTGAGGCCAGATATATTTACAATTGTCTTTACAGATTCACCATCAAGGACACATTTACCACATATTCCTACTCTATATCCACCTTTTATAGTAATGTATCCATTTCTCAGCTCATTCTCAAAAGCATATATGGATGATTTGGAGATAAGCTGCAATGCTTTTTCACAATCTTCATTTGTAACTATATACGCTAAATTTGGGGAATTAACTACATTTCCATCCGCAGATAAAAACCTTTCTTGATTATTCGCATAAACCGTCAACGGTCTATCAATTCTAAGCCTTATTTCCTCCAATCCTTCTTTCAAATGATCGCTTAACTTGATAATTATGCTTCTGATATTCAACGGTAGAGAATACAATAGATCATCGTAATTTTTGCTTTTGTTTATCATTACATGTCCTCCTCTCTACAAAAATTATATTTAGGAGTACGAATATTTATGAATAAAAAAATGCCCACTAAATAATTTAGTGAGCATTTTTGCGCTATTTGATTTTAACAGCTATTCTTTGTCATCATCTTCATATATTATTACATCTTTTACGTTAACTGTCTCATTGCAATGAGGGCAGACAATTTCCGCGTCTTCATCGTCTAAAAGCTCATCTTCTACACTCATCAGCATGTGACAGTTGGGACATTCAACTTCAACATAATCGTACTCATCATCAGATTCATCATCGTATATTTCATCTTCTACTTCTGACAAATCTTCATCAATGGCACCTACATAATCATCAAGTTCTGATTGTGAGGCCTCAAGATCATTAATAGCATCTGCAAAGTCCTCCAGCGCATCAATGATGGCAATTAACACTTTGCCTTCCTTTGATTTTTCATCAATTTCCAACCCATCTACTAAACCTCTTAAATACGATATGCGCTCATACAAGTACTCCATCTTACATACCTCCTCCTTTACTATTATTTTTTAAAAGGTGCAAAACTATACTCTTTCCAGATACTCTGATGTCCTCGTATCAATCTTTATAACATCACCTTGATTTACAAACAGCGGAACTTGAATAATAGCTCCTGTTTCAACTTTAGCAGGTTTTGAACCACCTGTCGCAGTATCGCCTTTAAATCCAGGTTCCGTTTCAACAACTTCTAATTCTACAAAAGTAGGAGGTTCTACTGAAAAGGCCTCACCTTTATAGAATTTTATTGTTGCTATCATATTCTCTTTTAAAAATTTCATGGCATCTTCGACTTTTTCGTAATTCAAAGGAATTTGTTCATATGTCTCAGTATCCATGAAGTAGTATAGATTGCCGTCATTGTAAAGATACTGCATATCTTTTCTTTCTATGACTGCCTCGTCAACTTTTTCAGTGGGGTTAAAAGTTCTCTCTACAACAGCACCTGTTATGACGTTTTTCAGCCTTGTTCTGACAAAGGCAGCTCCTTTTCCCGGTTTTACGTGTTGAAAGTCCACAACCGTAAAAACTTGACCATCAATGTCAATAGTCATTCCTTTTCTGAATTCTCCTGCTGATACCAATTAAAATCCCTCCATCATTAGTTAAACTTCAATTAATTCCTTTGGCGAATTTGTCAAATCTATAACGCCATCCTCTTTTAATAATACCATATCTTCTATTCTAACGCCAGAGAAATTAGGAATATATATCCCTGGTTCAACTGTAACAACCATTCCAGCTTTTAATAAATTCGTCTTTTTGGGACCCATAAAAGGATTTTCATGTATCTCCAATCCTACGCCATGGCCTAATGAATGACCAAAATAATCACCATAGCCTTTATCTATGATTACCTTTCTTGCAAGATAGTCACCATCTTTTTCTATCATGCCAGCTTTTAAATTATTGATCGCATTTATCTGCGCTTCTAAAACTACATTGTAGATTTCTCGCTGCTTGTCATTCGCTTTTCCGATGACCACAGTTCTTGTCATGTCAGAACAATATCCATTTACCTTGCACCCATAATCAAATGTCACAAAATCGCCATATTCGATGATTTTATCAGAAGCTTTTCCATGCGGCATCGAAGACCTTTTGCCAGATGCAACTATAAAGTCAAACGATTTTTCTTCTGCTCCAAGCTTTTTCATGTAATATTCCATTTCTAAAGCCACATCTTTTTCTCTCATCCCAGGCTTTATAAAACTCAGAAAGTATTTAAAAGTTTCATCTGTAATATACTGTGCCTTTTTGATATTTTCTATTTCTGTCTCATCCTTTATCTCTCTTAAAGATTCCACAAAACCATTTTCAGGTTTTAGCTCTACTTGTAAAATGTCTTTCAATTTATTGTACTGTTCAAAAGTTATGTAGTTTCCCTCAAATCCAAGTTTGTCAATACCCATATTTGATATACAATCTCTTATTGCTTCAAAAATATCCGATTTGTGTTCAACTATTTTAAAGCCTTTAACTTCATATGAAGCCTGCTCAGTATACCTTGAGTCTGTAATAAAATAAGACTCATTGAGACCTACAATAGCAACGCTATCGTCACCTGTAAATCCAGTCAAATATGTGACATTTACAGGTTTAAAAATCAAAAAGCCATCTAATCCCTTTTCAACTAACAAATTTTTCGCTTCATTTAATCTGTTTTTCAAAATATCACTCCTTTAAATTATCTTCTAATAATTTAACTGCATTTAAAGCTAAGACATAGCTAAAAGGTCCAAAACCTGATATCTGCCCAAGACATTTAGTAGCAGTCACAGAAACGTGCCGAAAATCTTCTCTCTTTTGTATGTTGGAAAGATGCACCTCTATTACTGGTATATCTATAGCACCTATTGCATCCATTATTGCATAGCTATAATGTGAGTAAGCACCAGGATTTATTATTATAGCATCAAAATTATTCTTTGCAGAATGAATAAAATCTATGATCTCACCTTCGCTATTAGACTGCTGTATTTTAACAGCCAAATCAAGTTTTGAAGCTTCTCTTTTAATTATATTGTTTATTTCATCAAAACTTACCTCTCCGTAAATGCTTATCTCTCTGCTACCCGTAAGATTCAAATTCGGCCCATGTATAATAAGAACTCTCTTCATATTAAAAACCTCACTTTAAAATTTATTCTCTTATTTGACCATTCCCTAAAATTACATATTTATATGTGGTCAATTCTTTAAGCCCCATCGGCCCTCTCGCATGCATTTTTTGTGTGCTAATGCCTATTTCAGCACCAAATCCAAACTCTCCTCCATCAGTAAATCTTGTAGATGCATTTACATATACCGCTGCTGAATCAACTGATTTCAAAAATTTCATTGCATTTGTATAGTTTTCTGTAATAATGCTTTCAGAATGACCCGAAGAATATTTAGCTATATGGTCAATAGCTTCATCAATGCTTTCCACGACTTTAACAGCTAGTATCAGATCTAAATACTCCGTTTTCCAATCGTCTTCAGTCGCTTCTTTTACATCAGGACAGATGGATTTTGTCATGCTACAACCTCGTATTTCTACACCTAAAGATGTAAGTTTATTCACCATAGCAGGCAAAAAGTTTTCCGCCAAATCTTTATGGACAAGAACTGTCTCAATAGCATTACATACACCGGGTCTTTGAGTTTTAGCATTTACAATGATATTGATGGCTTTTTCAAAATCAGCATCTGAATCAACAAACACGTGACAATTTCCTACTCCAGTTTCAATAACAGGTACCGTTGAATTTTGTATAACATTTTGTATTAGATTCGCACCACCCCTTGGTATAATTAAATCTATCTTACCATTTAATTTCATCATGCGATTTACTTCTTCTCTATCTGTATTTTCAATAAGTTGAATGGCTCCTTTTGGAATGCCACATTCTTCTGCTGCGCTTGAAATAACCTTAACAATGGCTATATTGGAGTTTATTGCATCACTGCCACCTTTTAATATAACTGCATTTCCAGATTTTAAACACAATCCTGCAGCATCGGCTGTTACATTTGGCCTAGATTCGTAAATTATACCTATTACTCCAATTGGACAGCGCATTTTCCCGATTTGAAGACCATTAGGCCTTTTCCACATTTCTTCTATGTTTCCAACAGGATCTGGTAACATGGCTATCTCTCTAAGTCCATTTGCCATACCTTCTATCCGCTTTTCGTCTAACTTAAGCCTATCAATTAATGATTCTTTCACTCCCTTAGTTTTTGCAATCGAAACGTCTTTTTCGTTTGCTTCTAATATTTCGCGCTTATTTTCCACAAGCTTTAAAGCCATATTTTTAAGCGCTTCATTTTTAATATTTTCATCAAGAATTGCAAGTATTCTTGATGCCTTCTTGGCAGCATCTGCCTTTAAATCGACTTCCATATTTCTAATCCTCCTTACACAACACTTTATTATACACTATTAAGTCAAACTATGACAACTAAATTGTCTCTGTGGACGACTTCATCGTAATTTTTATATCCTAAAACTTTGTCTATATCGGTCGATTTTAAACCTTTTATTTTGTTAACCTCATCAGATGTATAATTAATCAAACCTCTTGCAATCTCTTTTCCATCTTTATCATATATTGATACACAATCCCCTACAGAATATTCTCCATCAGTTGATATAATACCACTTGGCAATAGACTCTTTCCATTTTCAAGTATGGCCTGTCTTGCCCCGCCATCAATAATTAGCTTACCTGACAATTGTGCATTAAATGCTATCCATACTTTTCTATTGCTGATAGGATTTTTAGCAGGTATAAAAACTGTCCCTATTTTTTCACCTGCTGCAATTTTGTTTAAAACATTATCAAGCTTGCCATTGGCAATCACCATTTTGACACCAGAGTTGTAACAAATTTTTGCCGCTTGAATCTTCGTATACATACCACCTGTCCCAAAATTTGTGCCAGAGCCTCCAGCAATTTCAAAAAGCACATCAGAAAAATCATGAACTACATCTATCAGCTTAGCTCCATCTGCTTTAGGGTCTCTATCATATAGCCCATCTATATCAGTCAATATAATTAAAAGATCCGCTTCTATGATGCTTGCTACAAGCGCTGATAACGTATCATTATCTCCTATTTTTATTTCATCTACAGTAACAGTATCATTTTCATTTATGATTGGGACTACATTGTACCTTAATAAATTTGATAATGTATAGCTTATGTTTAAATACCTTTCTCTTATAGAAAAATCATCCTTTGTAAGCAATAGCTGAGCTGTAGTCTTCCCGTATTCATTAAAAAATTTTTCATACAGTCCGATTAGCAATCCTTGTCCAATTGCCGCCAATGATTGTTTTTCCGGTAATGTTTTAGGTCTTTTCAAAATATTTAGTTTGCCCATTCCAGCTCCAATGGCACCAGATGTCACAAGAACAACTTTATCGCCTTTATTTTGCAAATTAGATATTTGCCGTACAATTTTTTCCATCATCTCTAAATTCAACTTTCCATTCTCATAAGTCAATGTACTTGTTCCGATTTTCACGACAATTTTCATATTCCTCTGCCCTCGACTTTTTATCTTGTTTTTAATTTCGAATATACATCTACTACTGTCAAAGCTACATCATTTATAGACATATCTGAAACATCTATAGTATAATCTGCAAACTCATAATAGTGCTGTCTTTCTGCTAAAAGAGCTTTTATCTTTTCATACACATCACCGTTAGCAAGTATAGGCCTTTTATCATTTTCACCAATATTTCTCAAAATTACCTCTGGATTCGCCTTTAAGCATATAACTACTCCATGTTTCCTCAATTGTACTATATTAGAAGGATTTAATACAACACCACCACCTGTTGATATAACATGATTTTTTAATCTGGAAGACCTTGCAACAGCAATTTTTTCAATTCCCCTAAAATATTTTTCACCGTATTTATCGAAAATTTCCGGAATCTTCATGCCAGAAATTTTCTCAATCAAATCATCAGTATCAATAAAGCCGAAACTTAAAATATCAGCAACTCTTTTGCCAACAACTGTCTTTCCTGTAGCCATAAATCCGGTTAATGCGATGTTCTTCATTAAAATTTTATCCTCCAATACGCATAACTTTCTTACTGCTTATTTGTTGGTGTAGGTGGTGCAATTTTAGAAACATTGTTTATTGCACTGTTTATACTATCTGAAATAATTTTGTTTATATCAATTCCTTGCAAAGAATTCTGATTGTTTGAATTGGCGTTTGTATTTTGATTTCCATTATTCACTTCAACTAATGATTTAAATGGATCACTTTTCCCACTTGTTTCAAGTGGATTCAAATTACTTCCGCCTTTTTTGCTCATAGAATATATCACAATATCTATATTAAGCAGCAAATTATTAGATTCATTGTCTTTACTTATCTCAAATGATTTTATATTGTTAAGCCTTTGCATTGATTGTACTTCTTCAATAAAATTCGATATTTTTGAATAGTCGCCTGCAACTTTTATATTTACAGGGATTTCTACATATTTTGTCTTGCTGATTTTGTTATTATTTGTTTGATTTTCAGGACTCTGTAATTGATTATCAGTTGAATTAAAATTCAACTCTTCAAAATTTACGCCAGTCTTAGCAATTGCATCATCAAGCAAAACTACAAAATCTTCAATATTTTCATAATCAGGAAGTTCCTCATTGCATATTTCAATTTGACTATCAATCTCTGATAAGCGGTTTTTCATTTTATCTACACTTAATGTATTGTAATCATTCACCTCTGTCTGCAAACTCATAACATCACGCCTTAATTTATCTATAACCACCAGTTGTTTTGTCAAAACAAGCTGATAATATAAACCAAAGAAGGCGACAATAAACAATACACTTATTAGCATTTTTTCTCTCGTTGTCAATTTCATATAATTATACCACCTTAAACTTAATTTGCAAAGTATATTGAATCAAACCACTATCAGATTTCTTTGTGTCTAAGAGATTAACATCATCTACATATTTTAATTTTCTCAAATTCAACATAAAATCCGATAAATATTTGTTCATATAAGAATCACCTGTTATTTCCAACACACTTCCATTAAACTTCATATCCTTAATTGAAACATTTTCTGGAATATTAGACGAGATGTCATTTAAAATTTCCGTCATATTCAATCTTTTATCAGATAAATCTTTTATTATTTTTTCTTTTTGTAAATAATAATTTTCTTTGCTTTTAATAGTTGAATACATGTCTTTCTTTGCTTTTAAACTATTTAATTGGTTGTTTAAGGTAAACTTTTGCTTTTCTAAATTATTGATATACATATTTGGCAAAAGCAAAATAAAAATAAGCACAAAAGCCACAATCAAAAAGCCTATCATGGCAAAGGTACTTCTTTTCCTTTTTTCTTCAAGTAATTTTATCTCATCTGGTATAAGATTAATGTCTTTCAAATTATTCCCCCCTAATCAAAGAACCAAACACAGGCATAAAATATGTATATAAATCGCCATCATAGCTTAAAACAGGTATCTTAAAATAATCTTCTATATGTCTTTTAAGTCCAGTAAGTCTCGAAGTTCCACCAATTATGAAAATTTCGTTTATGCCTTTATGATAAGATGATTCAAAAAAATCAAACACTCTTGATATTTCACTTAGTTTACTGTTTACGTATTTTTCTGTGTTTTCTCTAAGACTAGCATAATCTTCATTATCTATAAAAAAAGGTTTTTCCCTTTTATATTCTTCAGCAGTTTTAAAATCTGTATCATACGTATTGGCAATTATCTCGTTTATATCATTTCCTCCGAATTTTACTACCCTACTAAATGCATATTTACCTTCATTTATTATCGTAATATCTGTATACTCTGCGCCAATATTGATTACAGACGTACTTCCCGTTGGTTTACATAATTTTTTTATCGACTTATAAATACAATTACTATATATATCTATGACTTCCAAATGCAATTTCAATGTTTTAGCTAATTTCAAATACCCGAAAATCATTTCTTTAGGCGCTGCCACAATAATTGTTTTTAACTTTTTACCATCTTCATCATGCTCAATCTGCTTATAGTCAACAATATAATCGTCTGAATTAGGTATGTACTGATCAATTTCATATTTTAAAGCGTTTTTTAATTCATCATCTTTCATAAATGGCATTATTATTTCTCTAATTATTATATCTGTGCTTGAAATGCAAAAGGATAACTTCTTTTCCTTTGCAAATTTCTTTTTCAATATTTCATTTAGAAAGTCAGATAATACATTTATTTCGCTTAAATATCCATTTCTAATGCAATTTTGAGGCGTTCTTTCAATTGCCATATTATTTAATTTATCACTTTTTCTATCAAAACTGCCAATCTTTGTATAAAAGCTGCCTATATCAACTCCTATCATCTAAGATCCTCTCCATGGCGCCTATGTTGATTAACATAAAAAGCTGCTTTTGTAATCTGACTTATGATATCTACCTCAAATTGCCTTTTCAATTCATTGACTTTTGTGTATACCTCACCTTTCTCTGTGTCATAATATTTCGGAGGCAAATTATTTAACGTTAATGCCATTATATCAAGTTTACATTTGTCGCATTTACATACATCTAAATCTTTTAATACATTGTCGATAACATCTTTAACTGCTTCTTCCATAAAATTCTTTAGCTCCATTTATCATCTCTCCTTAATTTGATGGTGGTGTATTATCGATAACCCAACTGCTTATTGAAATTGGGTTGCCAGATGCCTGAAGATTTAAAATAAGATCTGCATGTCCATAGCTTTTTATATTTCTATAAATACCAATAGTTTCAATATGAATATCATATTCCATTCCTTCTTGTTGATTAAAAGAAATACTGGTGATATTGTAAATTTGCCCTGTACTTCCTAAACTAACATTGCCTTCATTTAAATATCTATTAAAAACATTATTATATAAGTAGTTTTTCGTATCATTAAATATCAAAGAATACAATTGATCCATACTGACTTTATAAGTTCCATTCTTCGTATCATAATTACTATCAATAATCCCCTGCGCATTATTTTTTAACGTATTAAGAAGCTTTGCGTTAAACTCTGACTTTAAAATATCAAGTCCTGCTTCAGCAGCATACCTTGATAAAACATCATTTCCATATGACGATGAAATCTTAAATTCTGTCAATGAAAGCTCTAAAATTGATATTCCTAAAACGGTTAATATTAAAATGATCATTAAAGTAAAAATCAGGGCAGAACCTTTGCTATTGTACATTTACAACACTCTTCCTAAGGAAAATATCAGTTGATAATGAAAATTCCCCTGTTCCATCTTTATTTTGGCCTACAATCTCTATGTTTAACACATTACTGTTTTTCAATTTTACATTAAATTCACTAATGTTTGTAGCAATTTCATGACCTCGATTTTGATCTAAATAAATCTTATTATTAATTGTATCAAATTGTATACAATTGCCATCTATATTAAGCCCATGACCATTATCTATAATGTTTATCAATGTTGGTCCTTTATCAATCTGATTGATAATATAATTCATGACATATCTGACGTTTTGTTCAATGTCAATATTACCTTGTGTGTTTTTGTATGACTTATAGCCTGAATAATATAAAGAAGAATAAATAGAAATTACAATTCCTAATAATGCCAAAGTCACTAACAATTCTACCAATGTAAAACCCTTGTTGTTTTTTACCACCATTTTAACCACCAAGGAATACTTAGATTCACACTTTTTGCAGCATTTGTTGCTATATCCTTCAATGTCCTAATATTTTTATTCCATGAATTAATTATATTGTTAACAATTGTTATCACTCCACTTAACCCCAACTTTGGCAATACAATAAAAAGAGCGAATAGTGCTGACCATGTAATGACTATGACTAAAGTAACTATGTCTTTCAACCTATTTATTTCATCATCATAATTACCATTGTTAGAATAAATATTAGGTGGTGTATAACCAGTTATTTCTGCAGACGGTGCAACAGCATACAGTACAAATGGCTGTGCATTTGACTGCAATTTACCAATACTTATTCTGTATTCTGTAATACCATTTCCCATATCAACTTTGGACTGATTCGGATCTTCTATGAGATAATAGCCAGTTGGTATGTTCCAATTAGACACATTTGTGTTTCCCGCTTTTATGTCTTCCGCAATACTTTGTGCAATAGTAGCTTCTTTTGTTCTTATTTTAGAATCTGCATTTGTAATTACTGATTCATGGAACACACCTAATAGAGGTATAGCTGCAATTGAAAATAAAGCTATTGCTACAAGGACTTCAATAAGCGTCATGCCAAAAGTATTTTTTAAATATTTCAACTTTCTTCACCTCAATAATTCCCCTTTATCATCACTCTTCCTGTAGCAGGCAAAACAGTTATGTCTAACCTTTTGTTTGAATTTAATAAGCTTATAGTGCAGCCACCAGGTATTGGAGCGCCTTGATTTGAAAAGGATATTTGTGCTGAATTGTCGCTATACATCGTTATACCTTCAGGAAATTTCTTCGTCTTTATTCTTTTTACCATTGTACCCGGTTTATTTATGTAATACCCTTTGTGGTCAGTCTGTATAGTTAAATACAAACTTTCATTTTCATAGATATTTTTATACTGAACATATCTTATATCGCTTATAAGCTCATATGCCACCATTCTTAAACGAATTTCCGAAGTTTTTGCATTGAAAAAATCTGTCTTTGGAACTGCTATCAATACGATAATAGAAAATATCGACACTACCGTTATTAATTCTATCAGAGTCAGTCCACTCTCATTTGCTTTCATGTATCGCATTGCTTCAACCTCTTATAAGTTTTATATACATATTTAGCAAATCGTATCCATATAAAATAGAAATCAAACAGGCAATGCTTATATAAGGTCCAAAAGGTATGTAATCTTTTCTTGTCTTAATTTTAAACAAAATCATGGCGATGCCGCCAATAGCACCTAATACAACTGCCAGAAAAAGCGTTGATATAGTAAGCTTCCATCCTACAAAAAGGCCAATCATAGCCATTAGTTTTATATCTCCACCGCCCATTCCTCCTCCTGACAATAAAGATATTAAAAGAAGCACTCCACCACCTACTAAAAATCCTACAATGTAGTCCCATACGCCGTAATTAATCATAATCAACCTAAATGCTACTCCAGCTATCAATCCTATCAAAATTACTTTATTTGGTATTACCTTATGTTCCATATCTATAAATGATATGACTATCAATAATGAAGTTAAAAACGCATACGACAGCGCCTTTACGGATATATCAAAATATATAAATAAAATAAGATATATAAGTCCTGCTAAAAGTTCAACAATAGGATATCTTATGGATATTCTATTCCCGCAATATCTGCATCTGCCTCTTAAAACAATATAACTTGCTATAGGAATTATATCATAAGGCTTTAACTCATGCTTACAATTTGCACAATGCGATGGAGGATACACGATTGACTCATTCCTGGGAAGTCTGTATATGACTACATTTAAAAAACTACCAATTATCGTGCCAAATACAAAAACAAGTACGTATAGAATAAACATTTCTGCCTCCTCATATAGGTATATGCGGGCACCATTGGTGCCCGAAATGTTATTTGCTAATCATTTTATAGATACAGTTCCTGAACTTTGATCATAATTAAAAGTCTTACCATCTTGTAAAGTAGGTATACTTTTAAGATAATTTGGCACTAAATCATTTAAACTCGATGGATAATTACCGTTTTCAGCATTATATCTTTCTACCGCTTCTTGAACTATTTGTAAATTAGCGCTATTAGCATTATTTTTTGCATTACTTAACGAGTTTGTTACTCTTGGTACTGCGATTGCTGCGAGTATTCCAAGTATTGCTATTACTACAATCAATTCAATCAATGTAAACCCTTTTTCATCTTTATTTAATGCCTTCACGAACCATGCCATTCTTTTCACCCCCTTCCCATAATATCTCATTGCCCTATAAAGTTGTACATCTGGAACATAGGCATCACTATAGACACTACTATAAAGCCGACTATTGACGCCAAGAAAACTATTATTAGCGGTTCAATCAATGTAGTCATCTGAGATACGGCTGTGTCAACTTCACTGTCGTAAAAATCCGCTGTTTTCTTTAATATGCTGTCCAATGATCCCGAATCTTCTCCAACCTTTATCATTTGAATAACCATCGGCGGAAATATATCGATTTTCTTTAAAGGCAATGCAAGCCCGTTTCCCCTTTTTATCTCTTCTTCAGCCTTTTTTAAGCCATTTGCCACAACAGCATTGCCTACCACTTTTTCTACGACAGACAATGATTCCATTAGTGGAATCCCTGAACCTATAAGTGTTGACAGCGTCCGCGTAAATCTGGATGTAATGATCTTCACATTTAGTGGACCAAATATTGGCATCTTTAACATCAAAAAATCAAATAATTCTTTTCCTCTATCTGTCTTCATAATTCTCAAAAGTAAAAATATTAAAAATACGATATTCCCCAAATAGACATACCAATAATGCGCTATAGAATCACTTAAGCCTAAAAGTATCAATGTCGGCGTCGGCAATTGCGCTCCTGCATTTTTAAACATGCCTACAAATGTAGGAAGTACATTTGTAACAAGAAATACAACTACCAATACTGCAACGATTGATACAATTGCAGGATATGCTAAAGCTGATTTTATCTTTTGATTTAAATTATTTTCTTTCTCAAAATGTTCAGCCATTTCATTTAATACTTTGTCTAAAGTACCGCTTACTTCTCCTGCTTCTATCATGTTAAATAAAAGCATTGGAAATACATCTGGATGCTTTCTCATCGACTCAGAAAGAGTTTTTCCTTTCTGCACATCCTCATATACATCATTCAAAGCCCTCTTAAGTCTTTTATTTTCAACTTGCTCAGACAAAGTGGCAAGCGATGCAACAATAGAAATACCTGCATTTATGAGCACCGAAAACTGCCTACAAAACACAGCTATATCCTTTACCTTCACTTTACGAGAAGAATTGATGCTTTCAAAAATATCCTTCTTCTCCACCTTCTCCTTAACATCTAATATATAATAGTTTTTCTGCTTTAAGCTATCTACACAAGACGATAATGTATCAAGCTCCATAGTACCTGTTATAAGATTTCCATCCATATCCCTTGCCTTATATGTATAAGTTGGCATCTAGGCCACCCTTTCTCGTATCATCTTATACTACTAATCGAGAAAAGTTTTCTCTATCAACACAATATGTAAGTGCATCGTCCATAGAAATCAAGTTTCTCTTTAATAGCTGCGATATCCACATGTCCATTGTCACCATTCCAAATTTATTTCCTGTTTGCACCATCGATTGTATTTGAAATGATTTACCTTCTCTTATTAGATTTCTTATTGCGGGTGTAGCTATCATTACCTCTACAGCGACGACTCGCCCTGAATTATCTATTTTAGGTAGCAATTGCTGAGATACAATCCCTTCTAACACATTTGAAAGCTGTACTTTTATCTGCTGTTGCTGATGTGGTGGGAAAACATCTATAATCCTGTCGATAGTCTTTGCTGAACCTATAGTATGTAATGTAGACAACACAAGATGCCCTGTCTCAGCCGCTGTTATAGCTATCTGTATCGTCTCAAGATCCCTCATTTCTCCAACCAGTATCACATCAGGGTCTTCTCTTAATGCTGCCCTTAATGCACTGGCGTATGACAAAGCATCATGCCCGATTTCTCTTTGATTTACTATGCTCTTTTTGTGCTTATGTAAATATTCAATAGGATCTTCCAGGGTCAATATATGACAATTACGTTCTTCGTTTATTAAATCGATCATAGATGCCAATGTCGTAGATTTTCCACTGCCTGTAGGCCCTGTAACAATTATGAGACCACGGGTTTTAAGCGCAAGTTCTTTAATCACTTCTGGAAGTCCTAATTCATCAATTGTCGGAATTCTCAAAGCTACAGATCTTATGGCAAGGCTATATGTTCCTCTTTGCTTATAGGCATTTATCCTAAACCTTCCAAGCCCTTTTACTGAATACGATAGATCAATGTCACCCGCATCTTCAAGTTTTTTTAGCTCATCGCTTGAAAGCAAATCTTTTGTTATATCTTCAGTATCTTGAGGCGTTAATTGAGGTAAATCAAGTTTTATAAGTTGACCATTAATCCTAAGTACTGGAGGAACGCCAACTGTTATATGCAAATCAGATGCGCCTTTTTCTACAACCATAGCCAGAAGTTCACTTGTTTTCATCGTATCACCTTTAGCAATTATTTAATGTTAATAAGCATCATCATATGTAAGGCGTAACATTTCATCTACAGTAGTTACACCTAATAAGACAAGCTTCTTTGCACTTTCTTTAAGCGTATTCATACCATTTGATACAGCCTCATTTAAAATCACATCTGCCGAAGCCTTCTCATTTGTAAGCTCTCTTATCTTAGGAGTCATCATCATTATCTCGTATATAGGAACTCTACCGCGATAACCAGTCTTATTGCAAACGGCACATCCTTTTGATTTGTACAATTTAAGTGGTTCATCGGTATCGATTCCTAAAATAATCTTTTCTCTCTTGCTGGCATCATATTCTGTTTTGCAGTTATCGCATATTTTTCTCGCCAACCTTTGAGCAATGACACCGACAACAGATGAAGAAATAAGGTATGGCTCAATCCCCATGTCAATAAGCCTTGTTATCGCGCCTGCAGAATCATTCGTGTGTAATGTAGATAATACAAGATGACCTGTTATGGAAGACCTTATGGCTATTTCTGCAGTCTCTCGGTCTCTTATTTCACCGATCATTATTATATCTGGATCCTGCCTTAGTATGGATCTTAAAGCAGAAGCAAATGTAAGGCCAGCTTTTTCGTTGACTTGAACTTGATTTAGCCCTTCAAGAGTATATTCAACAGGGTCTTCAACAGTTATTATATTTTTGTCAGGTTTATTAAGCTCATTTAACATAGCATAAAGTGTCGTGGTTTTACCACTTCCTGTAGGTCCAGTAAGAAGGATTATGCCATTTGGGTGTCTAAGTAAATTATCAAATAATTTTAAGTCATCGCTATTTAACCCCAATTTATCTTTTGTTATAATATAACCGCTTTTATCCAATATCCTAAGCACGAGCTTTTCGCCGTAGATTGTAGGCAAAGAAGAAACTCTTATATCTATATTTTTGCCGCTCGCATTCATTTCGATTTTACCATCCTGCGGTATCCTTCTTTCGGCAATATTCATATTGGCCATGATTTTTATTCTGGTGATAACCGGCCCTTGGGTGCTTTTAAATACCCTCATTGCCTCATGCAATTCACCATCGATTCTAAACCTTATTCTTAAGTCATTTTCAGTAGGTTCTATGTGAACATCAGATGCGCGGTTTTTTACCGCTTGCTCGATAATAGAATTTACCAATCTTACTGCAGGTGCATTGTTAATCTCATCTTCTGAAATATCCTTTAATAAATTACTGTCGTCTTCAGCGTTATCATGGCTTAGTTCCTTTTTAAAGTCTTGAACAGCCCTTTCAGCTTCTTCTTTTCCAAAAACTCTGTCAATAGCTTTCAGTATACCATCTTCAGAAGCAATCAATGGCTTTACATCAAGTTTCGTGACAAGTTTAATATCATCAATAGCAAAGATATTAAGAGGATCTGCCATTGCGACAAATATGCTGTCGTTTTCTTTCTTTATAGGTATGGCAACGTGCCTTTTAGCCATTGACTCAGGTATAAGCTTTGCCACATTAGCATCTATAAATACCTTTTTCATGTCTATATGAGGTATGCCCAATTGAAACTCCAAAGCCTCAATGATCTGCTCCTCTGTTAGGTATCCTTCTTTTACAAGAATTTTACCTAACTTTTCACCAGTCTTTTTTTGTATCTTTATCGCATTATTGAGCTGATTCTCGTCTAAAAGACCAACTTCCACAAGAAGATCTCCCAATTTCTTTTTTATCATCAAGGCCCCTCCAAAATAAATAAACCCGACAATGATGCCGGTTGCGCCACTATATCAATGAGTCATAAAGCGCCCAAATATAGACTCACATCATCTATCTCAATCAAATCTATGAAAATTAAAATCACACATAAATTATATTCTACATTATTTAACAAAATCCTTCTTTTTAAGAAAATTTAAAATAATTTTTTTATCGAAATTTGCTCCAGTCCAAATTTTAAATGAATCAATTGCCTGATTTATAAGCATATCAAGTCCATTAATGTATTTTATGCGGTATTTCTCCGCATAGCTTAGAAATAACGTCTTTTCAGGATTATATATAATATCATAGACAAATTTCGCTTTTGCAACTACATCTTCTCCAATTGGCGACACATCTACATTAGGATACATACCGACACTGGTAGCGTTTATCAATATATCAATCTCATCTAACATATTTAGATCGTTATACGATATTCCTAAACTTTTAATGTTAAAATTATTTCCCATGTGAATGCTAAGTTCCTTTGCTTTATCTATCGATCTATTGCATACATATATTGACTTAACTCCTAAAAGTGCTAATCCTACGGCCACAGCTTTGGCAGCACCACCAGCACCTAAAATAACTGCATTTTTGCCTGCAACATCCACGTTGTGTTCTTTTAGAGATTCCATAAAACCTGTTACATCGGTATTGTATCCTTCCAATGAACCACTATTATTTTTTATTGTGTTCACTGCTCCAATAAGTTTTGCTTCATCTGAAATACGATCAAGATACTTTATCACACTTTCCTTATGTGGAACAGTAACATTAAGGCCTTTTATGCCTAATGCTTTTATACCTATAATTGCATCTTTTAAATCTTCTTCATTTACATCAAAAGAAACGTAAACCGAATTAAAATCGAGATTTTCAAAGGCATAGTTATGTATCAAAGGCGATAAACTATGTCCTATTGGATGCCCAATTATACCATAAATGCTTGTTTTAGAATTAATATTCATTTTTTCACACCTTTTTCAGAACCTTTTTTTCTAATTTTCTCATGATTTTAGTCCATCCAAACTCTTCGCTTGACAAAGGTCTTACAAGTATCGTAAAAAGTCCGACTCTATGCCCCCCAAATATGTCAGTAAAAATTTGATCGCCAATAATAGCAGTTTCATCAGGCGTAGAGTCAAGCATTTCCAAAGCCTTATAAAAAGCAGACTTTCTCGGCTTTATAGCCCATGAAATGCCTTTTACACCTGTATCTTTAGTAAAATTATTAACTCTTTTCGTTGTATTGTTTGATATAAGGCAAACTTTAAAGCCTTTTGACTTCAAAAATTTAAATAAGTTAATTACTTTTCGATCAGGATTTAAAACCTTTTGCGGTACAAGCGTATTGTCAATATCAAAAATCAATGATGTTATTCCTCTTTTTTTTAAGTTTTCAAAGTCTATATCGTATATTGAATTAGCATACATATCTGGTATCAATTTTTTATACAATAAATTCACCCCAAACTTACTTTAATTATACTTTACAAAAAAATAAACTGTCAATATAGACAGCATTTGGATTAAAAACTTTAGATCACATTTACATCGTCATTTCTTTAAATAACTTGTTTAATGCCTTTTTTTCTATTCTCGATACGTAAGATCTTGAAATTCCTAACATTTTCGCTATTTCCCTCTGAGTTTTTGCACCGCCATTTATGAGACCATACCTTAATTCAATTATTAACTTTTCCCTGTTTTTAAGAACACTATTTAACTTATGGTACAGTTTTTTGACTTGCATCCTCAATTCTACTTGGTCACTTACCTCGTCTGTCTCAGTTCCTAAAATATCTATAAGCGAAATCTCATTGCCTTCTTTATCAACACCTATAGGATCATGTAAAGATATTTCAGATTTTATTTTCTTTTCAGCTCGCAATGACATCAATATTTCGTTTTCAATGCATCGAGCCGCATATGTGGCCAAATGAGTTCCTTTTGAAGAATCATAAGTTAAAATCGCCTTAATAAGACCTATTGTACCTATAGATATTAAATCGTCAACATCTTTACCTGTATTGCTGTATTTTTTTACGACATGCGCCACAAGCCTCAAATTTCTTTCTATCAAAATATTCTTCGCTTCTTCATCACCGTTTTTAAAGGCTTCAAAATACTTTTTTTCTTCTTCTGCTGTAAGAGGTTGGGGAAATGAATTAGCATTTGTTAAATAGCCAAAGTTGATTATGTCTTTCACGATTGATGTTACAAGCGCTATAAGCGATGCCCACATAAAGGCCACCTCCACATTTTAAGTCACATATTAAATATATGCAACTTAAAATGTTTGGTGCAAGTCTCATTTATAGTATTTCATTATTTCTTCAGCTATTTGTTTAAATATCGGAGCCGCTTTAATTCCTCCTATATCGCCATTTTTAACAAAGACTGATATTGCATAAACAGGCTCATCATAAGGAACAAAACCAGTAAACCATGCATGATAGATGTTTTTCTCTCTGTTTACCTCAGCCGAACCAGTTTTTCCTGCCGACTTATACTCGGTTTCTGCGTTTTTCCCAGTTCCATTTACCACAACATCTCTCATCATTTCTTTTACACTTTCTGCTGTGCTTTCACTTACCACTCTATACGAATTTACCTTGTGTAGATTTTCTACAACATTGCCATTTTCATCAACAATAGCTTTTAAGAGATTAGGAACATTTCTTATGCCGTCATTGGCGATGGTCGCTGCAACATCAGCAGCTTGCAGTGGAGTCATTGTAACATCTCCCTGCCCAATTGAAAGATTTCCTATGCCAGCACCTAATGTATTTTCCAAGGATGGCAATGTGCCAATTTGCTCCTCTATCGGCAGATTATCATCTTTTGTTATTCCAAATTTTTTTGCCATTTCTATTATATCGCTGCCGCCTGTCTTTTGCCCAATTTTTATAAATGTCGTATTTGATGAGACTTCAAATGCTTTGATCATGTTAATCAACCCATTTGACTCATCCATAAAGTTATGGTAAACCACACCATCGATGTTTATATACGGTTCGTCAATAAAGTTATCGTATATGTTGACTTTTTTATTTTCTAATGCAGCAGATGCCACTATTATTTTAAAAATGGACCCCGGGGGATAATCCATCACTGCTTTATTCAGCAATTCTTCGTTTTTGCTGTTTAGGTAATCGCTAACTTTATTTTGATCGTAGTTAGGCCTTGAAGCCATTGCCAAAATATCTCCATTTTTTACACTTAAAACAACTGCAGCACCGTTAATATTGTTTTTATCCAAAATATTTTCTACCGCTTTTTGAATATGATAATCGAGTGTTGTTTGAAGCGAGTATACATTTTTATCAGTGCTTCTTATTCTTACACCCAATCCTTTTAAATAGTCATTATTGTTGTCTTTAAATACAGCTATAGAATCATATCCATTAGTGCTTAAAATTTTGTTGAATGTGTCTTCCAATCCATAATTAGCGCTGCCACTGTATCCTATTATGTGTCTTGCCAATGAATTAGAATCATATCTTTGAGGAATATTCAGTATAAAGATTCCGACAGGCAAATTTCCGTCGTATGTATATCTAACTTTATAACTAAGAATATCTTTGCCTTCATTTAAGTTTCCATATATTTCACTTTCTAAAATACCAGTTAGTTTATTTATTATTTCTGATGCATTTTTTTTATTGATGATCAATCCAGGGATTGCATACACGTACTTTGTTGAAGTTCTATCTGTAAAAGGAATTAAATTTCTATCGTATATTTCTCCACGTTTTTTGTCTAAATTCAAACTTTGAATTTTTTGATCTACAGCAATTTTAGCGTATGTTTCACCTTTTACGTATTGTATATAAAAAAGCCTTATCAATAATGATAAGATAAGAAATGTAGTTATGACATTTAAAACAATAAATCTAATGTTTTTCCTATTCATAAAAAAACTCCTTTCCGGGTTTATTATTTCCCTTAAAGGAGTTTAACATTCACTAAGCTATGCTTTTTTTCTAAGAATGTAATATTTTTCTACCTTCCTCTTTAATGGAATCTTTACAATCATCTGTGGATGCGGTGCAACTCCGATTTCATTGCCTTCTATATCATACATTTTATCAATAGTCTCCACAAACATGTCTTTAGGACCTATGATCTCTATTATATCACCTAAAAAAAATCTGTTTCTTTGCTCTATTACAGCCATTCCACTTTTATCATCGTAATCAATCACCATTCCAACAATATTGTAATTCCTGATGTATGAGGAAGAATCATAATTGTGTGATTCAGAACCAGGTTTCCCAAAATAAAAACCAGTCGTAAAGTCTCTATTGCTGACTTTCCCCAATTCTTCTAAAAGGCCTTCATCAAAAACATATCTATCGCCAAATTCCAGATAATCATCAATTGCTTTTCTATAAGCTTTTGTCACAACAGCAACATAATACGAGCTTTTGTTTCTGCCTTCTATCTTTAGGCTGGTTGCGCCAGCTTTGATAATATCTGGAATGTATTTTATCATGCATAGATCTTTTGAATTCATTATATATGTCCCTCTGTCATCTTCCTCTATTCTCATATACTGTCCAGGCCTTTTTTCTTCAACAAGATAATACTTCCACCTGCATGGATGCGTACATTCGCCTTTGTTTGCATCTCTTCCTGTTAAATAATTACTTAGAAGGCATCTTCCGGAATATGAAATGCACATTGCACCGTGAACAAAAACCTCCAATTCTAAATCGTTTGGAGTTTTTTGTCTTATCTGCTTTATCTCTTCCAAAGACAATTCTCTAGCCAAAACAATGCGCTTTGCCCCTAATTCATGCCAAAAAATTGCGCTTCTATAATTAACGTTGTTAGCTTGTGTGCTTATATGAATCTCAAGTTTTGGTGCAACTTCCTTGATTATCGAAAATACACCTGGATCAGAAGCTATCACTGCGTCTATTCCAGTTTTACTAACTTCATATATATATTCTGGCAATCCTATGAGATCATCATTGTGAGGAAATATGTTTACAGTTAAATAAGCTTTTTTACCATGATTTTTAACATATTCAACTGCATATTTGATCTCATCCATGCTAAAGCCGACTGTAGCTCTAAGTCCATAATTGTTTCCACCGAAATAAACGGCATCTGCTCCATAATTTATCGCAACTTTTACCCTCTCTAAATCACCGGCCGGTGATAATAACTCAACCATTTTTTCACTCCTTTACGCTTATAGACAAACCATCACCAATAGGAATAATCGACGTAGATATTCCTGTCTTGTTTAAAACATATAAAATAAAATCTCTCATCCTATAAACTATCGTTCTCCGCTTATGTTTTACATGCTTTTCAGCAGCAACATAACCTTTATACAAAATATTATCGCAAATCAAAATGCCTCTATCGCTTAATAGCCTTAAAGATTCGTCAAAAAATTCCTTGTAATGGCCTTTTGCTGCATCAATAAATATTAAGTCATACTTTTTATTAAGACAAGGCAAAACGTCCAAAGCATCACCTTTTATAAGTTCAACCCTATCTAATAGAGATGCTTTAAGAAAATTCTCTTTTGCAATCTCAGCCATCTCCATGTCTTTCTCGATGGTAAGAATTTTACAATTTTCATAAGCTAATAGCATCACGATAGAAGAATAGCCAATGGCTGTGCCTATTTCTAAAATATTTTCTGGTTGCTTGATTTTTATAATTGTCTCCAAAAATTTCGCAACTTCAGGTTTTACGATTGGAATAAAATTATCACTTGCATAACTTTCGATTTCTTTAAGCAGCCCTTGACTTACATCAAACAATTGCCTTATAAATTTTATGTCGCTATCTATCATAAACGGCACCTCTAAATCAATTAACCTTTTTTTCCGCATTCAACTGATCTATATAAGTCCTGCTAAAAATATGAGAACCGTCATTTTGAGCCACATAATAGTAATAATCATGTTTTGCAGGGTTTATAGCTGCTTCTATGGATTTTAAACCCGGATTGCTAATTGGCCCTATTGGCAATCCATAGTGCAAATAAGTATTATATGGTGAATTAACTTTTAAGTCATCAAGAGATAATTTGTCTTTGTGCTCTCCTAAAGCATATTCCACAGTAGCGTCAATCTGCAATTTCATGTTTTTATTTAGCCTGTTGTATATTACACCAGCAATAAGTGGTCTATCTTTGTCTATTTTAGCTTCTTTCTCAATCATTGATGCTATTATCACAATTTTGTCTGTAGTCATGCCAACATTCGTCTCTTTCCCTTTTATATAAGATTTATATATTTCATCAAACCTTGACAGCATGAGATTTATAATATCATGAGCACTGGTTCCTTTCTTTATAATATATGTGTCAGGAAAAAGATATCCTTCTAAACGGTCTGGTCTATCTTTAGGAATATCCTTTAAAAACTCATAATTAAACACACCATTTTGAGCTTCATTCATAAAATCGCTTTTCTTTACTATCCCCATCTGTTGCAAACGGTCTGCAATCTCACTTACAGTAAATCCTTCAGGTATAGTAAATTTAACAGTGTCTAATACAACCTTTCCTTCTTTCAACTTCTCAATTATCTCATCCGTAGTCATATTTGAACTCAAAAGATATTTCCCCGCTTTCATTTGGACGCCATCATTGTAAAACTTTGAACGAAAAATAAAAAACCACTCACTTTTTATTAAGTCTTTATTTCGCAATATCTTAGCTATTTCTAAAGTCGATGCACCTTGTGGTATGATAACTTCTTTTTCAGTCGAATTATCATCAACAGGCTTAAATAGACTCTCATAATATATAGCCGCTGATATGATAAAAAAAACTACAATAACAATAGCAACAAGAGATCTTTTCTTTACTTTCCCCTTTACATTTATCATCATGAGCTCTCCTCAAATCAAAAATCGACACTTTATACAAAGATTATATAATTATATACAAATAAAAACAAGTAAGGTTTTTAGCCTACTTGTTTTTATTTGTTATTTTAAATTAACAACATCCATTATAATCTTTGTAATGTCATCCATTATCCTAGAAAAACTGTATTCTGCAGAAAGATAAGCATTTAATTCGGGATTTAAGCTCAGTATATCATAAAGCTTTTTCAGCATTTCTTCATCTTCTTTTGTTATTTCTTTTCCCGTCAGTTCTTTCGTCTGAATTTCTAATTGTTTTTTTCTAAAATCTTCTAACATTTTTTTATTTTGCTCATTTGACTCAATTTTTTTGAATGCATCTTTAAATGCTTTATATTCAGGCAGTTCTTCTATTGCTCTTTTTAATTCATACGCTTTATCGTATACGTTCATATCTTAATCCTCCTATATTTCCATTATTATAGGTAATATCATTGGATTTCTCTTTGTTTTTTCATATAAAAAGCTGCTTAAACATTCTTTAATCATAGTCTTTATAGATGACCATTCCGTTATATCATCCTTTTCACACTGTGAAAGAGTTTCTTTAACAAGATTTTTGGCTTCCTCCATCAAATCTTCTGATTCTCTCACATATACGAAACCTCTCGATATTATATCAGGTCCAGCGATTACAGAACCTTTTTCTTTAGATATAGTAACAACTACCACCAATAAACCATCTTGAGAAAGATGCTTTCTATCTCTTAAGACTATATTTCCTACATCGCCAACGCCTAAGCCATCAACCAATACTTTGCCTGCAGTTACTGTACCGGCAATCCGACCTGAATTCTTTGTAAATTCAATCACTGTACCATTATCAGCAATAAATATGTTTTTAGGATCCATGCCAAGATCTTCGGCTAACTTTGCATGTTGCTTCAAATGCCTATATTCTCCATGTACGGGAATAAAAAATTGTGGTCTTATTAGTGTGTGGAGCAATTTGATTTCTTCTTGGCATGCATGTCCAGATACATGTACATCGGCCAATGCATCGTATATTACTTCTGCGCCTTTTTTGAACAGTTGATTTATCACCCTTGATATTAATTTTTCGTTACCAGGTATGGCAGAAGCAGATATTACAACTGTATCACCCGGCACTATCTCAACCTTTTTGTGTTCTGAAGATGCCATTCTTGTCAACGCTGACATGGGCTCTCCTTGGCTGCCAGTGGTAATAATGACCACTTCACTATATGGAAGTTTATTGGCTTCATCGATGTCTATAAGTGTACCTTCTGGTATGCTTAAATACCCTAATTCGTTGGCAACATTAATGACATTTATCATACTTCGCCCTGAAATCGAAACTTTTCTTCCATACTTATAAGCAGAATCAATTATCTGTTGGACGCGATGAATGTTTGATGCAAATGTAGCTACGATTATCCTCTGTTCAGCTTTTCTAAATATATTGTCAAATGTGTCTCCAACAGTTCTCTCAGACATCGTATAACCTGGTCTCTCGATATTTGTGCTATCACACATCATGACAAGAACACCTTGTTCTCCTAATTCGGCAAATCTGTGAAAATCAGCCACTTCTCCACCAATTGGAGTAAAATCTATCTTAAAATCACCAGAGTGAAATACAACTCCAACAGGTGTATGAATAGCCAGTGCTGCCGAATCAGCAATGCTGTGAGACGTTCTTATAAACTCTACTCTAAGTTGACCAAACGTCACTGTCTCTCGAGGTTTTACCGTTACCAATTTGCTATCTCTTAAAAGCCCATTTTCTTTTAATTTGTACTCAACTAAGCCAAGCGTCAAACGCGTCCCATACACAGGAACATTTAATTGTCTTAAAACATAAGGCAAAGCTCCAATGTGGTCTTCATGCCCATGCGTTAAAACGATAGCTTTAACTTTTTCTTTGTTTTTTAATAAATACGAAATATCCGGGATGACAAGGTCTATCCCCAACATCTCGTCATCAGGAAAAGCAAGACCGCAGTCAATGACAATAATGTCGTTTCCGTACTCAATTACAGTCATATTTTTCCCGATCTCATTTAACCCGCCCAAAGGTATGATTTTTAATTTTGTCTTATTTGTCAAATACATGTCTCCCTTCTTCGTTAATATCGCTAATAATATTTTAACCAACAACAATAAAACATTACCCGTACAACACACTAATTAATTGTATTATACTTTATTTAGTGCTCATCTTCAAGTGGATATAAAAAATTAAGCCCGTCAATCTGACAGGCCTAATTTTTATTTTGTTTGCACTTGCTACAATACCCAAAAAATTTTACATTGTGATCGATTATTTGAAAGTTTTTCGTATTTTCTATCGCTTCTTCTAAGTTTTCTAACAAATCCCCTTCCATCTCTATCACACTACCACATTTTAAACAAATCAAATGGTGGTGCTGATGATCTTCATTGTGATAAAGCTCATATCTGCTGCGTCCATCATCAAAGTTTAATTTGTATATTATGCCCATTTCATCAAAGAGCTGTAAAGTCCTGTAGACAGTAGCAAGACCTATCTCTGGATATTTTTCCTTTACGAGATCATATATTTCCTCTGAAGACAGATGCTTTTCGCGATTTTCTATTATAACGTCAAGTATTGCCCTTCTCTGTGTGGTCAACTTAAATCCCTTTTGCTTCAAATTCTCCTTTATATCATCTATTTCGTTCACTTTTTCACCACCTTACATTTTACCTGTTTATAAAAGTTTATGCATTACATTCTCAATTGTCAACTATTTTTGCAAAAATAAAATTAGATGTATCATTAATATAGCCTTATATTAACACAAAAAAAGATGTATTTTCAATTGAAATTAAAAATATTTTTATAAATCCTTTATTTGCACATAAATCATCAATCTTTTAAGATAAATAACGTATTTTTTGAAAACGACAATAAAAAGGAAAGTTTTGATGGTGTTATTTCCCAGGTAATATTTGTTATCCGTGAGAGTTTTGCTTAATAAAAAATAGATATACCTTCAAGGTATATCTATTCGTCATCATGATGGTGGTGGCAGTCACAATCATCATCACATTCATATTCTTCCAATAATTCGTTGTAAGCTTCTACTACATCATTAAACTCATCTTCGTCATCTATTCCGACAAATATGTCCTCACCATTTTCATCTTGCTCAACTCTCAAAATATACGCATCATCGCTGTCACTGTCTATCGGTGCAACAACAGCATACCTTGTGTCATCAAGTTCAAAAGATGAAATTAGTTCAAAATCTACTTCATTGCCATTTTCGTCGATAAGCTCAATAATGTCATTATTAAATTCGTTATCCAACAAAATCACCTCATTTCTTATACCGATAATCCCATTGTAGTATACAAAAAATTTCCTGTCAAGTTAAATTGATTTCCTTTTATAATCAAGATACCCTTGTAGAATTATCGTGGCTGCCAGTTTATCTATGACTTTTTTTCTCTTGTCCCTTCTCATATCAGCATTTTCCACAAGCATCCTATTAGCCTCGACTGTCGTCAACCTTTCATCCCACAACATTATTGGTAAATCAATTTCTTTTTTTAAATACTCCACAAAATTGATCACTTTCTGCCCTTGAGCACCTATTGTACCATTCATATTTTTAGGAAAACCAACGACAATTTCCTCTACTTTAAACGCATCTATAATCTTCTTTATCTCAAATACATCGTTATCTAAACTTTCTCTTCTTATGGTTTTAATTCCTTGTGCTATAAGCCCTGATGGGTCACTAACAGCAATACCTATGGTTTTATCACCAACGTCTAAACCTATTGTGCGCAATTCTACTCTCTCCATTCACGCATACAATATGCCTCACACTTATAAGACGTGTGAGGCTAAACTCTATTTCTCTAAATAATTTTTAACTAATTCCTCAACTAATTCATCTCTCTCAATCTTTCTTATAAGATTTCGAGCATTTTTATGGCTTGTTATATATGTAGGATCACCTGACAAAATATAACCAACTATCTGATTTATAGGATTATATCCTTTCTCCAACAAAGCATCATATACAGAATTCAGTATGTCTTTTGCTTTACCGTCTTCATTTTCAAAATGAAATCTTACGGTTTCATCATTGCGGTCAGCCATTTTTATCACCTCTATGGGATTTTCATTTAATATATTATACGACTATAATATATTAAACTATGAATAGTAGTCAAGTTAAATTTTTATTTAAGTTTTTCAATGAACAAAGATCTTGAAGTTTCTAAAGCTATATTTATCTTTTCTAAATTATTGCCGACACCTTGAGCCATATCAGCTCGTCCACCGCCTTTGCCATCTGTAACTTGGCATATTTCCCTTATGATATTGCCAACGTTAATTCCCCGCTCAACGGCATCTTTCGTCGCCATTCCTACAAAATTAATTTTTTCATCTCTAATTGTAGCAAGTATTATAACAGTGCTTTTTAATCTGTCCTTAAGTATATCTCCCATCATCTTAAGCTCATCTACATCCAAATCATTTAATGTAGCACTAACAAATTTTATTCCATTTATGTCCTCTGCAGAATTAATTAACTTGTCTGACATTGATAACACTACTTTTGATTTTAGCTGTTCCAATTGTCTTTCTAAGTCCTTTATAGTTTGACTTAAATCAGCGATCCTATCCACAATGTCTTTTTCATTAACCTTTAGTATCTGTTCTATATTAGAAATTAATTCTCCTTTTTTGTTCAAAAATTCTAAAGCGCCTAACCCTGTCACAGCTTCAATTCTCCTGACACCTGCGGCGACACCACTTTCCGCAATGATTTTAAAAGCTCCTATCTGAATAGTATTAGTGACATGGGTTCCTCCACAAAGCTCTTTGCTGTAATCAGAAATATTTACGACCCTTACCACATCACCATATTTCTCTTGAAAGAGTGCCATCGCACCTTTTTTGATAGCTTCATCCTGTGACATAATGTCAATCGACACATCGATGCTTTCGTAGATTTTCTCATTAACCTCATCTTCTATCATCTTAATTTCGTCAGCAGTAAGCGCTTGATAATGAGTAAAGTCAAATCTAAGCCTATCTGGCGTAACCAAAGATCCTGCTTGATGTACATGGTCGCCTATAAACTTTCTCAAGGCACTATGCAGTAAATGTGTCGCAGTATGATTTCTTGCTGTGCTCATTCTATTCTTCTCATCTATTATAGCCTCTACTGTATCACCTACATTTAAAATGCCTCTTTCAATAGTGCCGATATGGACAAATTTATTCCCACCAGCTTTTTTGCAATCTTTTATGTTAATATAGACATCTTCACTTTTTATTATGCCGCTGTCTCCAACTTGGCCACCGCTTTCTGCATAAAACGGCGTCGTATCTAAAATAATATTTACTTCTTCTCCCGCTTCAGCAGAATTAACAAGCTCGTTATCCTTTATAATAGCCAAAACTTTCGCATCCGATTTAAATACCTCATAACCAACAAACTTTGTTTCGATATCTTTCATGGTCGAATAAATATCCTTTTCCCAAAGGGCATTATCTTCTTTTCTGCTGCTTCTGGCTCTTAATCTCTGGTTCTCTAATTCCTTTTGGTATCCACTTTCATCTACCGACATACCAGATTCGCTCAATATTTCTTTAGTAAGCTCAATGGGAAAACCATATGTGTCATACAGTTTAAATGCTTTGCTGCCATCCAATACATTTTTCCCTGAAGCCTTCAAATCATTGATATATCCATCAAGTATATCTAATCCTTGATCAATCGTCTCTTTAAATCGTTCTTCTTCTTTTTTTATTACACTTTTTATGTATTCTTTTCTTTCTTGTATTTCAGGGTACGCACCTTTATAATGTTCAACAACAACATCCACTACATCATATAGAAATGGCCTATCAAGTCCTAATAGCTTGCCATATCTTGCTGCTCTTCTTAATAATCTCCTTAAGACATATCCTCTACCTTCATTTGATGGCAATATTCCATCAGATATCATGAAAGTAACCCCTCTAATATGATCCGTAATAACTCTTAAAGATACATCGCTTTTCTTATCAGCACCATATTTTACACCAGCCATTTTACCAACATAATCAGTAATACCACGAATTACATCAACATCAAATATGCTGTCAACCTCTTGCATTATGGTCGCTATTCTTTCAAGTCCCATACCTGTATCTATATTTGGCTTAGGCAGTGGATTGTAGTTCCCTTCTGCATCTTTGTCAAATTGCGTAAACACAAGGTTCCAAAACTCAATAAATCTGTCGCAATCACAACCAACACCGCAAGTAGGTTTCCCACAGCCCTTGTCCTCCCCCCTGTCAAAATATATTTCTGAACACGGTCCACATGGTCCTGTTCCAATCTCCCAAAAATTATCTTCTTTACCCATTCTGACAATTCTCTCTGGTGGAAGTCCAACAACTTTATTCCATATTTCAAAAGCCTCATCATCGTTTTCATAAATAGTCACCCATAATCTATCTTCTGGCAATTCTAAGACTTTCGTCACAAACTCCCATGCCCATGGTATTGCTTCTTTCTTAAAATAATCACCAAAAGAAAAATTGCCCAGCATTTCAAAAAAAGTCCCATGCCTTGCCGTCTTTCCAACTCTATCTATATCAGGAGTCCTAATGCATTTCTGACATGTAGTAACTCTTTTGCTTGGTGGAATTTCCTTACCGGTAAAATACGGTTTCAAAGGAGCCATTCCAGCATTGATAAGCAGCAAACTTTTGTCATTTTTGGGTACAAGTGAAAAACTTGGCAATCTCAAATGTCCTTTGCTTTCAAAAAAACTAAGATATTTCTCCCTTATCTCATTCATTCCGAGTTTTTCCATAAATATCCTCCTTATGTTTACAAAAAAACGCCCTACAAGGGACGGCAGAAACCTTCTCTTTTTATGTATATTTTACAAGAAAGCCTAATTAAAGTCAACAATTGCAATTATAACTCCATAAAAATATCCTTAAATATCACTTTTGCCACAGCTACGACAGGAACTGACAAAAGCATACCTAATATTCCGAAAAACTGCTCTCCTACCAAAAGAGCAATTATAACTGTTATAGGATGTAAATCTACATTGTCGCTCATTATTTTTGGAGCTATTATGGCACTTTCGATTTGCTGTACTAAAAAAAACACAACAAATGACCATACGCCTTTATAAAATGAATCCATAAGCCCCATGACAACTGCTGGAATCGAACCTAATATAGGTCCGAAATACGGTATTACATTTAATATGCCAGCTAATATACCTATTAACAAAGAATACTTTACTCTTAATATCATCAGTCCTATTGACGTCAAAACTGTCACTATTAATGAAATATATATTTGGCTTCTAATATAATTACTTAAGACATAGTCGATATCTTTTAAAATCTTCAAAAAAGTTCCTCTCATTTTTTGTGGTATAAACTCGTTAATGCCATTTTTTAAAACTTCTTTGTCTTTTAGTAAGTAAAAAGTAATAATAGGTGATAATATCAAATTTACAAGATGACTTGTCATTGAAATAACACTTTGCATTGCTCTGTCAACTATCAATTCCATTTGCTTATCAAACATATTTGCTCGCTTAATGAATATTTTATTAAATTCTTTTGGCAAGTACGATAAATAATCATTTTTAATATTATTAACTTTGTCATTCAATAGGCTAATATAATCCGGTATCATTTTAAAAAGATTCGATATTTCATTCACAATTACTGGAAATATAAAAATAGCAAAAAGTGATAATACAATCATCAGCAAAAAATAAACAATTATTATAGATTGTACTCTTTTTATACCTTTTCTTTCAATGTATATCACAATTGGATTTATGAGATATGCAAGTATAACAGAAACCAACAATGGTAACAAAATTTCTTTTATTTTATTTACATTCCTATAAAAAAAATACAAAACAATAAATGCTATAATTATCCATATAATGTATTTAATATATCCTTTGCATATTCTCATATAAAACACCTTTAAATAAAAGGGCTAAAAGCCCTTTTACATTTTATTTGCTCTGTGAGCAATTTTAGTTAACCCCATCTGAATTAATTGTCTAACCCTTTTTGAATTGATTCTCGGTAAAATAAATGCCGCTGCCGCCGCACCAGTTAAAAAACCTTTTAAATATTTTCCTTTGTCATCCATAATAACCCTCCTATCTTAAATTTCAATCAAGCGTAAATCTGCAAGTGCAACAACTTTATTTCAACATATCGATGATTTTAGTATACCACTTTTTTAAATTAGTAAACCTATCATTTTATTATTTCCAATATAAAGATGACGATATAGAATAACCGGATAATATTACCAAAAGTCCTATTACATTCGATGATATTATATTCCTATTTAAAATTCCGTTAAACGATAAAATATAAATCATAGCAGACGGCAACATAAATGGAGATTTCAAGTAATATAGAAGTCCATCAACTCTCTGAAATGAGTAAACACAATTATGAATTTATGATAGGCCACATAAAATAATATGTACATAACTATAGATGA